>JAFYIM010000407.1 GCA_017538635.1 bacterium | reverse complement strand
GTGCTGGTTGTAAGTCTCGTCCACGCCGAAAGCGCCGAAGTCGGCCCAGAAAGACTGGACGCCTCTGATGCTCATGGCGCCGGCGATAACGGCCGCGTTGTGTTCCTGAATGCCGATCTGGAAGAAGTTCTCGGGCCAGACTTTCTCGAAGTCCGCGACTTTCACGCTGCCCTTGAGGTCGCAGTCCAAAGCGGCCATCGGGCTGGCGCCGGCTTTGTCCTTATTGGTCTTAGCGATGTCGGCAAGCGCTTTGCCCCAGGCGCTCCTGTTGTCGGTGCTCTCGGTGTAGAGGGCAGGCGTTCCGGGGTCGAGCGTAATATCCGGGGTTTTGGGACGGACGGGGTGTCTGGGCTCTTTCGCTTTGCGTTCCGCCATCAGTTCGTCGAGATCGTCGGGAAGACCGAGCTCTTGGAGCGCCTGGCGGCAGAGATCCATGTTCAGGGCGGAGCCGTGGTATTTCGCCTGGTTCTCCATGAAGGAGATGCCGTGCCCCATAACCGTTTTGGCTAAGATCATGACAGGCTTTTCGGAAAGATAAGCCTTCCTCAGGGCGCCGTAGAGCGCCTGCAAGTCGTGGCCGTTCACCTCGATGACTTCCCAGCCGTCGGCCTCCCATTCGGCCTTCAAGGGCTGGTACATCACTTCGTGGATGTCGCCGCAGATCTGCAGTTCATTGTAGTCGATCACGGCGACCAAGGGGAGGGCGTATTTCACGGCCGTTCTCCTCGCTTCCGCGATCTGGCCTTTCTGCTGTTCGCCGTCGCCCATCACGCAGAAAACCTTCGCCTTAACGCCGGTCAGACGGTCGGATAACGCAAAGCCCACGCAGGCGGAAAGCCCCTGGCCCAAGTTGCCGGTGTCCCATTCGACGCCTGGCACGCACTGCTCGATGTGGCCGGGGAAGGAGCTGCCCTTCTGGCGGAAGGTAACGATCGCTTCCCTAAGGTCTATGAAGCCGGCCCCCGCCAAGGCCGCGTAAACGCCAGGCGAAGTGTGGCCGTGGCTGACGACGATGGTGTCCCTGCCGAATTTCCTCGGCTCTTTGGGATCGACGTTGGCGCATTGCCAAAGCAGGGTGTAAGTTTCAAGGGAGGAAAGGGAACCGCCGGGGTGTCCGCAGCCCGCCAGAGTCGTCATTTTGACGATGGCTCCGCGGCTGACAGTCAGCTGCTCGTTAAGGGCAGCAATCTCTTCCCCGCTCAGTTTTTCTTCAAAAAAACCGCGTTTTAAAATGCTCATAGATAGACCTGGGCCTTATTTTTGGATACACACACAATTGATAAGGAGATTTTAGCAAAGAGGGCGGTATTCTGTAAAGCCCAAAAGAAACTAGAAGCGGCGGTAGTCTTGAAGTCTCACGACCTTAAGGGCGAAAGCCAAGATCATGAAGACAATACCGTAAACGAGCCAGGTCAGATAGACCGGAACATAGGGTTTGATGAGGAAAACAACGGGCAGGGTAAGAAGGGCCAGGACGGCGGGCCTGGCAAGCGCCAGAAGGCTATCCCTTGCGCGCCCGAATTCGGAAAAGCTTATGACGTAGCCTATGAACATGATGGAAAGAGAGACCACCATGGAAAGAGCCGAAGCGATGGGCGCCAGGGCCGGATCGTTCCCTCTCCTCAGGCAGAGGAAGTAGATCAAAACTATGTTGGCTAAGATATTGCCTATCAGGCTGGCCAAATTGATGAAGAAGACTTTGCGCTCCTTTTCCTTAACATACAGTACGTGCCCGAAGAAGGGGCAGAAAAGGTCGAGCCCCTGTCCCCAGATCAGGATCTGCAAGGCCAGGGCGCCTTCCACGAATTCTTTCCCGTAAACCAGATCAAGAATCCTTGGTGCTTCCAAAGTCGCCCAGAAGAGGAACGGAAAGCCCAGGCAGCCGATCCACCTCAGGCTTATCATCACTCTCTGCCAGAAATCCTCCTCCCCCGCTTCCTTGCTGCTGGCAAGAGCAGGATACATGGATTCCGTGAAGGAGTTGGTCAAAAAGAGCGGAATGAGCACAAGGTTGTAAGCCGCGCCGTAAACGCCCAGCTGCGCCTTGAAACCGAACCACCACAAAAGCACATGGTCGAACTTCAGGTGCAAGGTGGAAGTGAACATGATCGTGAAAAACTGCCAGCCCTGGCTGAGCATCTCCACTATCACTTTCAGGCTTGGCTTGGGAAGACCGAGCTTGTATCTGATCCTTAAAGCGACCGTTCCCAGAACGAGGGGAACAAAGGAACCGAGCGCAAAATAGACCGCCATCAGCCTCGTCTTAACGTCAAGCCCGCATTTGGCGAACATGAGCGTTCCGAAACCCAATCCTACGTAAAGCAGCTTGCCGATCAGAAAAAGCACCGCCTCGAGGTGATTGTCCTGGTGGCCTCTCAAAATTGCCGCCATCGACATGTACCAGGCGTTGGCGAAAAGGAAGAGGCAGAAGAGCGCGATGAGCGTCAGATCTTCGCCGCCCGCGCCGAAACCAAAGAAATCCCTCAAAACGAGCGCGCCGAGGGCGAGCGCGACCGCCAAAATGGAGCAAAAAGTCTTAAGGATTACAGAATTCCAGAAAAGCTCGTCGCTGCGTTCCGGCTCCCTGGCCACGATCCTCGTCATCAAAGTTCCGAGGCCGTATTCGGCGACGATCGAGAACATTACGATCCAGGATAGCGCGCCGGTAAAATCGCCGTAGAATTCCTTGCCAAGGGCCCGTGTCAGATAGATATTGAAGACAGCCGTCAGGGCGTGCGAGGCGGCTTTGCCGGTAAAGAGGGAAAAAGTGTTTCTCAGGACACGGTTGATCTGCATATGCCGGTAATAAAAAAATGGTCGGAGCGACTGGATTTGAACCAGCGACCACTTGACCCCCAGTCAAGTGCGCTACCAGGCTGCGCTACGCTCCGACACATTTCCCCTTATGCTATCACAACGAGGGCTAAAATACAAGTGGCGGTCCCTTGAGGAAAGGGGCTTTTTATTGCATAAAAACCCCCTTTAAGATAAAATAAACAAATAAAGGATAAAACTAACATAGGGATACAGCCATGAAAAAATCGCTTTTTTGTCTTCTGACGCTCCTAGCAGTATCCTCCGTCTTTGCGGAGGAAGTCATCAACCCCGGAACGGTGCGCGGCACAGCGCAGCGCAAGGGCATCCCTATTTATGTCGCTGACTTCAGAGGCGGCGCGGTCTCGATAGCCGACGTCGTCAGGAAGGACCTCAACATCCACGGCGGTTTTAGTCTGGCGTCCATCAAAAGCAGCGACGCGACGACTCTGAACAACGCCGACTACGCCCAGGGCATCCATTTCCAGAACTGGTACAACCTGGGCTGCGCGCTGATCGGCAAGGGCGAAGTCTCCGGCTCAACATTGACGTTCAAGCTCTACAACACTTCGAACGGATCCGCCGTCATGGCCAGGACCTACAACATGGGCTCAGTCTCCCCGCGCAGAGTGGCGCACGCCATCGCCAACGACATCGTCCAGGACGTCCTTAAGGAGAAAGGCTTCTTCCAGTCCAGAATGCTCTACTCAACTGGCTACGGGCGCGCCAAGAACATCGTGATGTGCGATATTTTGGGCGGCGACAAGAAGAACCTGACGAGCGGCAGCGACCTCAACACCTTCCCAGACTGGTACCCCGATCACAAGAACATCCTCTACACGAGCTACCGCGCCAACCACGCCGTCATCTACAAGCTTGACCTGACGAGCGGCAAAACGCAGAAGCTTCTGGCCATGCCCGGCATGAACACCTCCGGCTGCATTTCTCCGGACGGCAGGCAGCTGGCCGCCATCTTAGACAAGGACGGCTTCCCGGAACTCTACACCTACGCCCTGAACGGCGGCTCCCACAAGCGCCTGACCAGAGGCCGCGACAACGAATCATCGCCTTCCTGGTCCCCCGACAGCAATAAGATCGTCTTCTCCTGCGACGAAGGCAAGAGCCCGCAGATCTATATCATGAACGCCAGCGGAGGCGGACGCACCCGCATCTGCCGCAACGTCTCCCGCTACTGCACTTCCCCGGCCTGGTCACCCGACGGCAAGAAGATCGCTTTCGTCGCCCAGATCGGCGGCAACTACGAGGTCTGCGTTTGCGATCTGGCGAGCGGAAATTCAACGAACATCACGAACAATCCCTCTAACGATGAATTCCCCTGCTGGGCCGCCGACTCCCGCCACATCGTCTTTACCCGCGCCGGATCCTCGATCATGATAATCGACAGCGAGACCGGAAAGGAGACGACGCTGATAAGCGGCGGCAGCAACACCTCCCCCGCGCTTGAACCGTGAGCAATATTCCCGACATAACCGCCGTGGGCTCCATGGCCCTCGACACCGTCACGACGCGCTTTGGAACGCACAAGGACTGTCTTGGCGGCTCTGTGGTCTATTTCTCCATGAGCGCCTCCTTCCAGGCCAAAGTCGGCCTTATCGGCGTTGTGGGCGACGACTTTCCCAAGGAGCACACCGAGCTCCTAACGGCGCACGGCATAGACCTTGAAGGGCTTGAAGTTATCAAGGGCGCCAAGACTTTCCGCTGGACCGGCTCGTACCTGAACGACGTCAACGCCGCCGACACGCACTGCACGATGCTGAACGTCTTCGCGACTTTCGAGCCCAAGATCCCTGAGAACTACAGGAAAGCCAAAACGCTCTTTTTAGCGAACATTCTCCCCTCCCTGCAATTGAAAGTCATGGAAGAAATTGGACCTTCCTGCTACAAGGTCTGCGACACCATGAACTTCTACATCAACTCCGCCAGGGACGAACTCGAAAAAGTTTTCGAGAAAGCCGACGTCATCTTCATGAACGACGGCGAAGCGAGGATGTTCACGGACTGCCCGAACCTGATCACAGCAGGCAGAAAAGTAATGGAGCGCTTCTCTCCCGAGTATCTCCTGCTCAAAAAAGGCGAGCACGGATCGCTGATCTTCGGCCGCAACGGTTTTATGAAAGCCGTCCCCGCTTTCCCGACGGAAGAAGTGGTCGATCCGACGGGCGCCGGCGATTCCTTTGCGGGCGGCGTTCTGGGCTTCATCGCCAGGAACGGCAGACTTAACAATGACAACGTTACGGAAGCTGTCAGATACGGAACGGCCATGGGATCTTTTTTGGTCACGGCTTTCTCCATCGACGCATTCCGCGACCTGACTCTCGCTAAAATCGAGGAGCGCGTCGAAGCGCTCCGCTTCCTCTCAAAATAAATGACCAAAAAAGTTCTCATAGCCATAGCCGACGGCAGTGAAGAGATCGAAGCTTTGACAGCTTACGATCTTCTGAAAAGAGCCGGAGCGGAAGTGACCCTCGCCTCCCCGGAAGGCGGTTTCGTTTCCATGTCCCGCGATCTCACGGTCGTGAGCGACTGCGCTATCGGCGAAGTTGAAAGCGAAACTTTTGACCTCGTCGTCCTGCCGGGCGGGCTCCCCGGAGCTTACAACTTAAGGGACTGCGAGGCGCTCGACAAGATGATCAGGCATCGCGCCGAGAACGGCGAAGCGCTCGCCGCCATCTGCGCCGCCCCCGCCTTCATCTTGGCCGAAAAAGGCCTCCTTGACGGCTATGAGGCGACCTGCTACCCCTCCTGCGAGGAAGGATACTTGAAAACAAAGTGGCGCACCGAAAAACCGGTCGTCATCGACAGGAACATAATAACGGGAAAAGGACCCGGCGCGGCTTACCTTTTCGCGCTCGCGCTCGTCGAATTTTTGTACGACAAGTCAGCGCGACAGCGACTGGAAAGCGACACGATGTTTAAGTGATCTTTTAGCAACCAACCACCTTATACCCAAATGAGCAATCTTAGATTCAAAGCGGTGCGCGCCTCCTTCAACAAGAAGCCCATCCCCGTAGATACCCCAAACAAACTTCCCTCCGAATACTTCGGCGAGCTGACTTTCACGCGCGCCAAAATGAAGGAGTACCTTGACCCCAAGACCTTTGAGGCGCTAACAGACTGCATCGACAACGGGAAACCCCTAAGCGTTGCCATAGCGGACGAAGTCGCGAGCGGCATGAAGAAATGGGCCCTCGCCCACGGCGCGACGCACATCACCCACTGGTTCCAGCCTCTGACGGATTCCACCGCCGAAAAGCACGACTCCTTTTTGGAGTACGACGGCAAGGGCGGCATGATCGAAGTCTTCGACGGCAAAGTTCTGATCCAGCAGGAGCCGGACGCCTCGAGCTTCCCCAACGGCGGCATCAGGGCGACCTTCGAAGCCAGAGGATACACGGCCTGGGATCCTACGTCCCCCGTTTTCATTCAGGGCGACACGCTCTGCATCCCCACGGTCTTTCTGGCCTACACGGGAGAAGCCCTGGACTACAAGACACCCCTTAAGAAATCCTTGAAAGCGCTTTCCGAAGCGGCGCTGCCTATCTGCGAACTTTTCGACAAGCGCGTCAGCAAAGTGAAAGCTTACCTCGGCTGGGAGCAGGAATTCTTCCTGGTCGACGAGGAGCTCTACGCCGCCAGGACCGACCTGACATTGGCCGGCAGGACTCTCATGGGCCACGAGTCAAGCAAGAGCCAGCAGCTCGACGACCACTACATGGGCTTCATTCCCGCCAGAGTCGTGAACTTCATGCGCGAACTGGAGATCGCGGCCTACAAGCTCGGCATCCCGCTGAAGACTAGGCACAACGAGGTCGCGCCCAACCAGTACGAGATCGCGCCGATTTACGGCGAGATGAATCTCTCTAACGACCAGAACCAGCAGGTCATGAACCTGATGAACTACGTGGCCAGGAAGCACGGCTTCGTCGTTTTGCTGCACGAAAAGCCTTTTGCCGGCATCAACGGCAGCGGCAAGCACAACAACTGGTCCCTTGGCACCGACACGGGCGTTCCCCTTTTCGCCCCCGGAAAAGACGCCAAGGGCAACCTGCAGTTTTTGACCTTCCTCGTCAACACGTTAATGGCTGTGAAGCGCTACAACGGCCTTTTGAAGGCTTCCATAGCATCCAGTACC
>JAFYIM010000406.1 GCA_017538635.1 bacterium | reverse complement strand
CTGCACGACGGGAACGGAGGATTATTTCGGCGGCGCCTGGGGTTTCACGGACAACACTTTCAAAAATTACCAGGAGTTCAGTTCGCCGTACTGCGGGCTGCCCCAGATCATCCGCCCGGACGGTTTTACGAAAGCCAATCTGCGCTTTGGGATGTACCGCTGGCATATTTGCGACCCCATTCGTTTCACCGAGGAGCTTAAAGTCACCATGCAGGCCCTTGGCTGGCGAAATAAGGGCCGTTTCCTTCCCCTAAGGGACGACATAGCCTCGGTGGCTTACTGGTACCAAACTGAGCCTCACAGCCCCTTTAAACAGAACCTTGATCCCAATCATCTGGAGGTTATTTGATATGAAGTTGGAAAAAAATTCTAAGTTTCTCATTATCGGCGATTCGATCGGCGATTTCGGCCGTGCCCGCCCGGTGGGCGAAGGTCTGCACGCCGGACTCGGCACCGGCTTCCCGCGCGTCCTTGACAGCATTTTGAGGATCAAGGCTCCGGAATACGGAATCAGAGTTATGAACGTCTGCACGAGCGGCGACACGTCAAAGGCGCTTCTCGACCGCTGGCAGAGCGACGTCATCGATCTCAAGCCCGATTACCTCGCAATAGAGATCGGCATAAACGATGTCTGGCGCCATTTTGACGAACCTTACAGGAACGAGATCTTCATCTCCGTCGAGGAGTACGCCGCAAACCTTCAGAAAATGGTCGATTCTACAAAGGGCCTGAAAGGGATCTACTTTATTTCGCCTTACCTCATGGAACTGAACAGGCAGGACGCTTTCCGCGCCATGATCGACAAATACCATGACGCCATGAAAGCCGTGGCCGATAAGAACGGCGCGACGTTCGTTGACTTGCAGGAAGCCTTCGACAAATATTTCGAACACTTCCACCCTGTCTCCATGAGCTGGGATAGGGTCCATCCGGATCCCACCGGACATTTGCTGATAGCCCGCACCATAGCGCAGGCTATAGGCTTAATTGACTAACAGTCCGTAGAAGAGGACGCCGGCGATGGAGCGCTTTACGAAATCCCGGCGTTCCTCCGGGGAAAGCTCCTTCTTTTGCTTCGCAGCTATCATAGCTTTTTCCTTGGCTTGCGCCATCTCGATCGCTTCTTTTCTCGCCTTGTCTTCGGCGGCGCCGCGGCCTTGGTTCACATACGCGATGTCTTTGTAATAAACTTCCGGATGGACTGCAACGAAAGTTCTGAAAGGTTTGTTTCCAAGAAGGCGCTGCATGTTCATTGGGCGTTTGATGGGATATTTGAAGGGCAGCCACCAGGAGAAATTATAGGAGCCGAAGTCGGAGTTCACGGCTGAGGACTGCAGTCTTATGGCCCTGGTATTGTTTTTAATAAGCGGTTTGCCGGACTCGTCCCTGGTGTTGAAGAAAAGGTCGACGTTCACTTCCGGACGCTCAAAGCAGATGGTATGGGGGAGCTTATAGTCGCTCACGCATTTGCAGGCCTTCACTCTGACGCCGTCGCTGGAGACAAGCGTGAAATAATCGGCGATGTTTGCGGGGATCTTGACTTCGTTCTGCATGTCCAGAAAATTGTTCCTCAATTGGAAAGTCAGGCGGAAGCCGAAGCCGTTCGTCAATATCTGCTTGTATCTGGCGCCCCATTTTTTCAGGAAAGCCGTGCGGTCTCTGGGCTGGGGATCTTCCTCGACGTAGAGCTCCGCCATCTCCGCTTCCGCAAGGATGGGGTGCATAATGACGATCACTTCCTTCAGGTTGTTCGTCATGTTGTAATAGGAGCAGACGTCGTCGCGGTACTTTACTATCTGCTGACGGGGCGTGAGCACAGGCTGGGGCTCGGGTTCTGTGAACGAAACGTCAACTTCTTCGTAGTCGTTGGTCTCTTCCGCTGCCAGAAAGAAGGGAAGAAACAGAAACGAAAGCAAGAGTAATTTTTTCATCTATTCCTGCTCCTCGTCGGTGAACTGCATCATGCAGAGCTTATAGTACATGCCGGATTCGTCTTTTATCAGATCGTCATGGGAGCCGACCTGCTGGATCTTTCCTTCCTTCATGACGATTATCCGATCGGCATGGCGGATGGTACTGAGACGGTGCGCGATGGCAATCACCGTACGGTTTTCCACGAGGTTGTCTATGGCTTCCTGGACCAGCCTTTCGCTCTCGGTGTCGAGGGCGGAAGTTGCTTCGTCAAGAATGAGGATGGAGGGGTTCTTGAAGATGGCCCTGGCGATGGCCAGTCTCTGGCGCTGGCCGCCCGACAATCTTACGCCGTGTTCGCCGATTATAGTGTTGTAGCCTTCCGGCATTTCCATGATGAATTCATGGGCGTTGGCGGCCATGGCGGCAGCCTGAACGTCATTCATGTCGTATTTCTTCAAACCGTAGGCGATGTTGCTGGCGATGGTGTTGTTGAAGAGGATGGTGTCCTGGCTTACCATGCCCATTTGTCCTCTGAGAGAGGAGAAGGAAAGGTTCCTTATGTCAATGCCGTCCAAAGTTACGCTTCCCTCAGTGCAATCGTAGAAGCGCGGAATAAGGTTGGCTATAGTAGTCTTGCCGGAACCGGAAGGCCCGACCAGGGCGATCATTTCACCGGGTTTTATAGTGATGTCGATATCCTCGATGACATTGCCTTCCGTTTCGTCATAAGAGAAGGAAACATGGTTCAAACGCAGCTCTTTCTGCATGGGCGGAGCTTCGATGGGGGAATCGCATTCCTGAATTTCCGGAACGGTATCCAACACTTCATATATGCGGTTCAGGGCGGCTTTGGAACGCTGGATGACGTTGTTAAGCTTGCCAATGCTTCGGAAGGGCTTGATGGAAAGGAGAAGGATAGTAAGGTAGGCGACGATCGTTCCGAAAGTAGCCTCGCCGGTCATGACCGAAATGAGGAGCAGGCTGCCGACCACGACGAGGCACAAGATACCCGCCAGTTCCGTCAGCGGGCTGACCATGACGTCATTTCTGATGCCGGCCATGCGCTGTTCATAATATTTTCTGAGCTGGCGGTCGAAGCGTTTAATTTCGTATTCTTCCGTGTTGAAGGCCCTGACTATTCTGATACCCGTGATGGTCTCCTGGAGAAGGGAGACGATATCGGCGATCTTTTCCTGCGTTTTCTTGGAGATCTTCCTGATCCTTTGCCCGATTATGATGATCGGAGCCATGATGACGGGCAGGAAGATGGCGGAGAAAATGGAGACTTTCCAGTTCAAGGCCAGAAGCATGCAGATTATGAAGGGAAGGCTTGAGATCTCGGCCACGGAGTCCGCCAGGCGCGCGGAGAGCGTCGCCTGCACGACGTTGACGTCGTTGGTGACGCGGGAAATAAGGTCGCCGGTTCTGTTGACGTTGAAATAGCGGATGGGCAGTTCCTGGATTTTTCGGTACATCATGTCCATCAGCTTGCAGACCATCGACTGCGAAACGCCTTCCATCACAAGGTGCAGCGAAACTGAGAAGAAAACTCTCAGAAGGATCATCACGAAGATAAAGGCGAGGAGCATGCGGGCCAGCTTGGTGGGATTGATGGAATTAAGCTTGGCCACGATCTCCTCTATTTTCGCCATCCAGGAGGCGGGAAGAACCTGTCTGGTGGAGTCGGGTATCTTTATAAGATAGCTGTCCTCTTTGCTCTTCTCCTCCTTTTCTTTCGCTTCGCCAAGCTTCTCGTCAAGCTTCAGCTTGGCGGAAAGGTAGTTGTTGGTCAGCGGCCTGGCCGACCAGTAGCGGGAGACTTTGCACATCCATTCCGGAACTTCCTCCCTGTCGCTGGAGGTGAGGGCCGGAAGGATGCGGTCCGCGAAAGGCGCGATCGTTCCTATGCTGGCGAACTGCGTGGCGTTGACGCCTAACATGCAGACGATTCCCAGGAGCAATTGAAACTTATAGCTGAGAGCTAGTTTCGCGAAGCGTAAAAAAGGACTTTTCATTTCGTTTTCTTGGTGCGCCAGGCGGGATTCGAACCCACAGCCTTCGGCTCCGGAGGCCGACGCTCTATCCAGTTGGGCTACTGGCGCTGATTCTTTTATGCTGTGACGATTTTTGAGAGATCGGCAATTTTGTTCTGTATGGTGTCGGAAACACTTTTCAGTATGGCGAGCCTGTTGGAGGCAACCGCTTTGTCGTCGGCGTAGATCCTCACATTGGTGAAGAAATCATCAAGGGGCTTGGCCATCTTGCTTGCGAGCAGTTTGACGGTCTTGCCGAACTCGCAGTTCTCAAGAAGGGCGTGCGCTTCCAGCCTTGCGCTTTCCCAAGCGTCCCACAGTTCTTTTTCTTCCTTTTCAGAGAAGAGCGCAGTATCCACTTTGCAGGCGGCCGTGCCTTTCTTCTCGTCCTTCATAATGTTGACGCAGCGGGTCAGCATGTTGCACAAGGTCAGGAACTCGGCATCCTGCTTCATTTCCTGGAGCTCCAGAGCTTTTTTGCGGGCGACGTATATTCCGGGCCAGGGAGATCCGAAGATCGCCTGTATGATGTCGTAGCTTACGCCTTCCTCTTTCAAAACCGT
>JAFYIM010000047.1 GCA_017538635.1 bacterium | reverse complement strand
TTTCTGCAGATAATCTTAGGCATGCTTTTCCCGGTCGTCATCCTTCCGCTTTTTTATAAGAGCGAGGAGATAAAGGAGCATCCCTGCAAGGAGAGGCTTATTGGCCTGCTTGAAGGCGCGGGGCTCAAAGTGACGGGCTTGTACAGGCTCGACCTTTCGGAAAAGACCAAGAAGGCCAACGCCATGCTCTGCGGCCTCGGCTCAACCAGGAGGGTGATGATGTCGGACGCCCTCTTGGAATATCCCGAGGACGAGATCATCGCGATCATGGCGCACGAAGTGGGACACTACAAAAGGCGCCATATCTGGAAGCTGGCAGCGCTGCACGCCGCGCTCATCATGCTCGGGCTCTTTCTGCTTTCGAAAGTTTTGGCGCTCTACTGCGCGAAAGCGGGGATCGATTACAGCGCGGCCGGATCATACCCGGTCTTTTTGCTTTTCTTCTCCCTCTGGCAGCTTGTTACGATGCCAATAACGAACGGCTTCTCCAGAAAGCGCGAAACGGAAGCCGATCTGTTCGCGCTGCAGTCAACGGGTTTGGGAAGCGCTTTCGCCTCCGCTTTGAAAAGACTGGCGGAGGGGAACCTTGCGGTGCTAACTGTGCCGCGCATCATTGAGATTTTTCTATACAGTCATCCCGCCACCGGCAAGAGGATAAGGATGGCGGAAAATTGGGAAGGTAAATTATGAACGAGATCCAGTCTCTGAGAGGAACGGTAGATATTCTGCCGCCGCAAAGCGCCCTTTGGAACGAAGTGGAACGCAAGGTCAGGGAACACTTCGAGCGCTACGGCTACGAGAACATTAGAACGCCCATAATCGAGCAGAGCGAGCTTTTCATGCGCTCTATCGGCGAAGACACCGACATCGTGGAAAAGGAGATGTACACCTTTGCTGACCGCAAGGGAAGAAGCATCACGCTCCGCCCCGAAGGCACGGCCTGCGTCGTCAGGGCGGCCATGCAGCATGAGCTTTTGGGCCAGAAGATCAGGAAGTTCTACTACATGGGCCCGATGTTCCGCTACGAAAGGCCCCAGGCCGGGCGTCAGCGCCAGTTCCATCAGCTGGGCGTCGAGATGTTCGGCACCTACAGCCCGCTTGCGGATGCCGAGACGATCTCCATGATGGTGAGATTGTTTGAAATGCTTGGCTTGAAAGGCGTCTCCGTGAACATCAATACGCTGGGCGACAAGGAAAGCCTTGAAAAATACCGCAGCGTTCTTAGGGAAAGAGCCAGAGCTAACTTTGACAAATTCTGCCCTGACTGTCAGCGTAGGCTGGAGCGCAACGTGCTTCGTCTTCTAGATTGCAAGGTTCCCACCTGCCAGGAGATATTCAAAAACGATCTGCCCAGCATCAAGGACTGCCTCTCCGATGAAGCGAAAAAGCACTACGAGACCGTTCTGAAAGCGCTGGACAACATGGGAATTAGCTACGTCGAGAAGCCTCAACTCGTGAGAGGCCTCGACTACTACACGCACACCATTTTTGAAGTGACGCACAACTCATTGGGCTCGCAGGACGCCCTGGGCGGCGGCGGACGCTACAACGATCTTGTTGAGAGCATGGGAGGCGCCCCTACGGGCGCCGTAGGCTTCGCGATAGGCGAGGAAAGATTAATGATCGCCCTTTCCGCCATCAGAGGGGAAGAGGAAAGTGTTCCTTCTACGGACCTCTTCATGGTCTCTATGGACGAGGAAGCGATAGGCGAGAACCTTGTTCTGGCCGACGCTTTGCGTACACTGGGCGTCTCCGTCTCCTTGCTGCCGGAAAAAGCTTCCGTCAAATCCCAGTTCCGCCAAGCCAACGCCTCACAGTCTCCTTACGTTCTTATAAGGGGAGGAGACGAGAGGGCTAAGGGCGTCTGGAACCTCAAAGATATGAAGAACAGCACTCAGAAAGAAGTCACCAAAGAAGAAGCTTTGTCTTTCTTCAGGGAGATCAAGAAATGAACAGATCAAGGCTAACCAACATTATCCTGACGACCATCCTTGTTATCGGCGTCGCCATCCTGGTCACCCAGATGCAGAACGCCAAGGAAAAGCGCAATGAGAAAGGCGCTGAATATGAAACGACCGTAGCCGAGATGAAAGCCGGCGAAAAAGGCGCCATGGACGTCATCTTCTCCAGGAAGAGCGTCAGGCATTACACCGAGCAAGCTGTGGAAGCGGACAAACTGCTTGCGCTCGTCAAAGCCGGCATGGCCGCGCCGACCGCCATGAACCGTCAGCCCTGGTCCTTCATCATCGTGACTAACATGACGTCTGTCGCGCCGATCAGCGACAAGCCGGGCCTCATGATGCTCCAGAAAGCCAAGGCGGTCATCCTTGTGCTTGGCAAGAAGGATGAGAAGTTCTGGCAGCAGGACTGCTCGGCCGCCACGGAGAACATTCTTCTGGCTGCCGAAGCAATGGGCCTGGGCGCCGTCTGGTGCGCCGGATATCCTTTGACGGACCGCACCGACAGTTACAAAGCGCTTTTCAATTACAGCGATGAATACGAGGTGCTTTCACTGATCTCCATAGGCTATCCGACGGGCGAAGACGAGCCCAAGGACAAATACAAAGAGGAAAAGATCCACTGGAACCGCTGGTAGAATCTTATGGAAAAAAAATACAGAATGGTGCCTGAACCGCGGAAAGTGGTTTACAAAGAAGGCTCATATCAGCTCAAGAAGCCGTTGACGGACCGTTTCCGCCAGGAGATAGTCTCCGCCTGGCATGATTTCCCGCACACTGCGGAGAAAACGCTTCAGGAAAACGGCGTCAAGATCCGCTTCTTCGAGGTCGCCAACACGGCCGCCGACGCTTATTCCATCAAGGTGACGGAGAACGGAGTCCTGGTCTCGGCCGGCGGCTACGAAGGCCTATGCTACGCCTTCCAGACCTTTTTGAAGATACTTTCCGAGACTCGCGATAAGATCCGCTGTCTGGAGATCGAAGACGCGCCGGATTGCGAGGTGCGCGCCTTCCACATCGACCTTTCCGTTTACAACTACAAGATCGAGTATTTGAGGAATCTCCTCGACAAGTTGGCAGAGCTGAAGTACAACGCTGTCCTTCTGGACTATCGCGGGATGTTTCCGTATTCTCTTCCGTACGCCACGAACTTTTACGGCTATAAAACAGACCAAGTCTCGAGGATGGTGGCTTACGCCAAAAGGCTCGGCATAACCGTCATTCCCGTTCTGCCGGTTCTTCGGGACGTCGATTTCATCTGGAATCTTGAGCCCTACATTTGGCTATCCGATCTGCCGGAGGTCAAGAACGAAAGGCTTGCCAAGGTCAGGGCCGAAGTCAAAGAAGCCCGGGAGCTGATGAAAGGCCTCTGCAGGGATCTGGCCAGGGCCCATTCCGGGAATTATGTTTTTCTGGACCTGGCCGGCAGGGAAGAGGACAATTCTTTTACCCAGGAGCTGACGTCTTCCCAGGAGGAGTATGTCCTGGAACTCTGTGAGACGCTTAAAGAAGAGGGTAAGCTTCCCCTTGTGTGGTCCGATATTTTAATGAACGGTCTTCTGGACAAGTGGCCCAAGGGCGGAGCCGTTTTGATGCGCAACAACGTTGAAGGGGACAGCGCCAAACGGTTTGAAGCGGCCGGCATGAAGGTCTGGAGCACTTACTACGCGCTCTCTTTTCCTGCAACGGAAGTCAGCATACGTTTGAAATCACATCTGCAGTCGCTTCTA
>JAFYIM010000405.1 GCA_017538635.1 bacterium | reverse complement strand
CCTCTTTCTTCGTGACTCTGGGAGTCGGAAGGAACGGGACCAGCTGCTCTTTCACGCCGACCGCGCCGGCGCCGGGGCCGCCGCCGCCGTGAGGCGTCGAGAAGGTCTTGTGCATGTTGAGGTGCACTACGTCGAAGCCGAGGTCGCCCGGCCTTGCGTGGCCCATGATGGCATTCAGGTTCGCGCCGTCATAGTACATGAGGCCGCCGGCCTTGTGGACCATTTCGCTTATCTTGCCGACGTTGCTGTCGAAGAGGCCGACCGTGTTCGGAGCCGTGAGCATCAGGCCCGCGACGTCGTCGCCCAGAGCGGCTTCCAGCGCGTTGAGATCGACCCAGCCCTTCGGATCACTTGGGATCGGCGTGATCTCGAAACCGGCCATCATGGCGGAAGCCGGGTTCGTGCCGTGCGCGCTGTCGGGGATCAGCATGCGTTTGCGTTTTACGTCTCCCCTGTCCTTGTGATAGGCGGCGATCAGCATGACGCCTGTGAATTCGCCGTTGGCGCCGGCGAAGGGCTGGAGCGTTACAGCCTTCATGCCGGTGATCTCGCAGAGCTTCTGCTCGGTCTCATAGATCGTCTCCAGGGCGCCCTGAACTTTTTCAGGACCGCCGGGGACTAAGGAGAGATAAGGATGCAGCGTGGTGAAGCCTTCCAGTCTCGCGACCTGTTCGTTCACCTTGGGGTTGTACTTCATCGTGCAGGAGCCCAGGGGATAGAAGTTCGTGTCGACGGAATAGTTCAGTCTGCTTAGGTTCGTGTAGTGACGGACAACGTCGAGTTCGCTGACTTCCGGCAGAGGAGCTTTCTCTTTTCTGCGGAGGGATTCGGGAACTAACGTCTGGCACTCGATGCCGCTTTTGGGAGGGATGACGCCGCGTCTTTTGGGCGTAGACTCTTCATAGATAAGTTTCATTATTTTACCTCCTCAATAGCGCTTTTAAGAGCTTCAGCAAGGGAATCGATCTCGGCTTTGGTGCGCTTTTCAGTGCAGGCGACCAAGAGGACGTTCCCCATGCCTTCGAAGAAACGGCCGAGCGGGATGCCGCCGGCGAAGCCTTTTTCCAAAAGCTTTTCGCAGACTTTGCCGGCGCAAGTTGGCAGCGTCACGGCAAACTCGTTGAAGATTGGGGAAGAGAAAGTAGCTGAAACACCCGGAATGGAAGTAAGCTTCTTGAGGGCGTAGGCGGCGTTCTTCGCGCTGCTCTCCGCAGCCTCAAAGAGACCTTCCTTGCCCATCAGGGCAAGATAGATCGTCGCCGTGATGGCGCAGAGGTTCTGGTTGGAGCAGATGTTAGAGGTCGCCTTTTCCCTTCTGATGTGCTGTTCCCTGGCCTGCAGAGTAAGAACGAAACCGCGGTTGCCGTTCTTGTCGTGCGTTTCACCGCAGATCCTGCCGGGCATCTTGCGGGCCAGCTTCAGAGTCGTCACCATGAAGCCGAGGTACGGTCCGCCGAAACCAAGCGGCAAACCTAAGCTCTGGGCGTCGCCCACCGCGATGTCAACGCCCATTTCGCCGGGCGTCTTCAGGTAAGCAAGGGAAAGCGGGTAGCAGATCATGACGCACAGCGCGCCCGCTTCGTGGGCGGCCGCCGCCGTGTCAGTGTAATCGTCCACGCAGCCGAAGAAAGAAGGATTCTGAAGAATGACAGCGGCCACCGTCTTGTCGAGGGCGGCTTTAATAGCTTCTTTGTCAGCTTTGCCGTCTTTGCTCTTTACTTCGCAGAATTCGAAATTCATGTTGGCGGCGTAGCTCTCCAGCATGTTGCGGTAGATGGGATTGATCGAGCTGTCGACCAAAAAGCGCTTCCTGCCGGTCACGCGGTAGCTCATGGCCGCCGCTTCGAAAACCGCGGAACCCCCGTCGTAAACGGAGGCGTTGGAGACTTCCAATCCGGTCAGCCTGCACATGCCGCTCTGATATTCGAACATCGTCTGCAGGGTTCCCTGCGCGACTTCGGGCTGATACGGCGTATAGCAGGTCGTGAATTCGCCGCGGGAAGCGATGGCGTCCGCAGCAGCCGGGATGAAGTGATCGTAAAAACCGCCTCCCATGAAGCAGACGAGATCAGAGTCGTTGCGCTTGGAAAGCTCGTGAAGTCTTTTGGCGACTTCGTATTCCGAAATACCTTCCGGCAGATCCAGCTTCTTGATCCTCAAATTCTCCGGAATAGCGGCGTAAAGGTCCTCTACGCTTTTAACTCCGACGGCATTGAGCATCTCAGACAGGTCAGCGCTGCCGTGAGGCACAAATCCAAAGTTAGACATAATTATTTCTCTTCCTTTAAGAAGGCCTCGTATTGTTCAGCGTTCATGAGGGTGTTGAGATCGTCGACGACGATGTCCTTTAAGGTGCAGATCCAGCCTTCGCCGTACGGATCGGTGTTGATGACGTCCGGGGAGGAATCAAGGGATTCGTTGACCTCGTCAACGGTGCCGGTGATGGGCGAATAGACGTCGCTGGCGGCCTTGACGGACTCGATGGTCGCGACTTCGTTGCCTTTGGACAAGGTCGTTTCCGGCTTCGGAAGCTCAACGTAGGTGATGTCGCCGAGCTCGTGCTGGGCGAAATCGGTGATGCCGATGGTGGCTTTGCCGTCTTCGACTTTTACCCATTCATGGTCTTTGGTGTAGTAAAGTTCGCTGGGAACGCTCATAGTAACTCCTTAAATGAAGTTGGTGAATGATTAATATTGAGATTTGTATTTTAATGCGAATTATAGCAAGTTTTAATTGGTGTGGCAACGACTCAATCCTGCGCTTTTTTCATCCTGACTAAAAGATTGTCAAGCCACTCTTTAGCCAGCGCGCTCTGCGTCATGACGTAGTTCCCTAGATCTCCATCGGGAAGAGGCACGGCCTTGTCGAAACGGCCGGAAACGATCGCGTCTCCGCCCTTCTTTGGCAGCACCTCGTAAGAGAGCCTCAGGACCGCAAACCAGTTCTTTCCGCGCTTCACCTGCGTCATGGCTTCGAGGTAAACGAGGATGGAACAGTCGTAGGTGATCTTCGCTTTCCAATCCGGCGGCAGGACATGATCGCAGCGCGGAGCCAGGTAGCTCTGGATGGTCGAGTTCAGAAGCGTGCCCGCCGATTCAGACCACTCGGCGTTCGCTCTTTTCGTCAGCTCATAAGGAGCCGGCGAAGCGACTATCGCTTTCGTTTTGTAGGCTTCCCTGACGCCGCAGTTCTCAACGAGCACTGAGACTGGCAGCGATTCCTCGACTACCGTGTCCTCTAATTTGTCCAATTCCAGCGTGTAAACCGTCGTTTTCGGCGTGCTGGAGGCGCAGCCTGAAAGCACAAGCAGCGCGCAGATCACTTGGCAAAATTTATTCTTCATCGATCCAATCCTCCTTTTGAGGTTCTTTTCCGTAAATGAGCATTGACGGTTGATCTTTAAGTTCCGAAACGAATTCCTCCACCATGGAAGCGGAGCTGCTTATCTTCTCCAGGCTTTCCTTCAAAGGCTGCCTGCTCTCCCCTATTATTTCCTTCAGTTCATCTAAACTTGTTCCGGTCTTCACCAGAATGTTGGAGACCAGCAGACGGTTTTCGCTCAAAAGATCGTCAGCCGTCTTGGAAGCGCTGCTTAAGTTTTTCAAAAGCTCCCTGGTCACTTCCCTGTTCTCTTCGACCATAGAATTCACGGACGCCATCGTCGTGTTGAAGCCGGCTATCGCGCTGGAGATGTTCGCGCTGTTGGTGGCAATGAGATTGTCCACTCTCACAAGAATGGAGGAGATCATCAGGGCGTTCTGAGAAGCGAAGAAAGCGTTGACGTGCTCCAGAAGGACCGGCACCTGCTTCTGCACGATCTCGCTGACGGCCTGAGCGTTCGGCTGGCTGAACATGGCCGTCAGGTTAGTCGCCAGAGCCGGCGCCTGCGAGCCAAGGTTCACGATGTTGCCGGCGAATTTCTGAAAGCCGGATTTAAGGCAGACAATCTTGACGTCCGGATCGTTGGGCTCCAGAAGATCGGCACCCACGCTGCCCGGCGTTATCTGCACATACCTGGTGCCGGTGACAAAAGACTCGACCTCGATCGTCGCGATGGAGTCCGTCTTGACGGGCGTGTTCTTCACCACTTCCACTTCGATCAATCCCATCTGGTTCTGAAGGTCGATGTTCATCCTGACGACCTTGCCGACCTTGATGCCGTGGAATCTGACAGAAGAGCCGGTCGACAATCCCCCTAAGCTTTCGGAAAACTCGATGAAGTAGTGATCCTTCTGCTTCATCCACTGGGTGCCGACCAGGGAAAGGATTATGGCCACCATCAGCAAGGCGCTGACTACAAGGAAGATTATGGCCTTCACTTTATCGGAACTGCTTATCGCCATTAAAGTTTCTCCTCTTCTTTAACTTCGTGGTTTCTGAAAAATTCTATCGCCCTGATGTCGTTGCTGGCTTCCATTTCCGCAAGCGTTCCTCTGGTTATGATATGCCCGTCGTAGAGCATGATGCCGGAGTCCGCAATTCTTCTGATGCTCGTCATGTCGTGCGTGACGACCACCACGGTGATGTTAAGCTCTCTTTTCAAGCGCAAAATGATCTCGTCCAATTCCGCCGCCATCACAGGGTCAAGGCCAGTCGTGTGCTCGTCGAAGAACATCATCTCGGGGTTCATGGAGAGCGCCCTCGCAATGGAGGCGCGCTTCTTCATGCCGCCCGACAATTGCGCAGGCAGAAGATTTTTGGCGGGCAGAAGATCGACCAGGCTCAAGTTCCAATCGACGATCGAATCGATGACGGACGACGGATATGTCGTGTATTCTTCCAGCGGCAGGGCTACGTTCTCACCCAGCGTCATGGAGTTGAAGAGCGCGCCGCCCTGGAAGACCATGCCGATCCTTTTCCTAACGCCGTAGAGTTCATCGTCGGAAAGACCGACAATGTTCGTGCCGAAGATCCTGATGTCGCCGGAATCCGGTTTGATAAGACCCAGAAGGTTTCTTAAGATCGTCGTCTTTCCGCTGCCGCTGCCGCCCAAAATGACGAAAATGGACTTGGGCTTCACCTGGAAAGAAATGCCGTCCAGGATCACCCGGTCGTCGAAACTCAGCTTAAGGTTGCTGACTTCGATTATGTTCTCGTTGTGTTCCATTCAGCGGTTGTAGTAGAAAAGGATGGTGAAGAAAAGGTGCGCCAGCGCGATCCAGATGATCGTCACGACCACGCTCCTGGTGGTGGAGCTGCCGATGCCCTCGGCGCCGCCCTTGGTCGTCAGGCCGTGGAAGACCGCGATGTAAGCAATGATGACAGCGTCCGCCAGACTCTTGGCCAGGCCGTTGAAAACGTCGCCCACGTGCATGCCGGAGACCGTCTGGTTGAAGTAGTCATAAGTTGAAACTCCCAGCTGGTAATAGGAGAAAATGTAGGAGCCGTAGATGCATACGATGTTGGCGAAAAGCGTAAGGCAGGGCAGGATTATCAAAAGCGCCACAAATTTCGGCACCACCACGTACTTCGTGATGGAAATGCCCATGGCGCGCAAGGCGTCCATTTCCTCGCTCGTCACCATGGCGCCTATCTCCGCCGTGATAGCGGAGCCGCAGCGGCCCGTGACCAGAAGCGAGGCAAGCAGCGGGCCTATCTCCCTCACCGTCACCATGCCGACGATCTTGGCGACCATCACGGCCGCGCCTAGCCTTTCCAGCTGCGCGCCGCCCTGCATAGCTAAAATGAGGCCCATGATGAAGGAGACCAAAAGCACGATGCCGACTGAGCGCATGCCGCAGCTCGTAATTTCGTAAAGAGTCCTGGAATAGCGGAAGCCGTGCGGAATAAAGGGGCCGCAGACCGTCCAGTAAACGATGTCCTGCATCAGCTTGAAGAGATAGACCAGCATTTTCAAGAAGCGATCCGTCCTGGCAATCAGACTGTAGATCCTACGCTTGCCGGCCCTGGCCACTCTTGCGACCGTGATGGTATCGCTGCGCTCCCTGCTGAAATCGATGAAGCGCTTTGTCTCCTCGGGAATATCCTCGAAGATCCAATCGATCTTCTGCCTTTCAAGCCTCTCCAGAACGTCAGCCAGGACAGCGGACCTCGTAATGGGCCAGGTCTTGACGAATTTGCCGGAAAAACAGACCGTGATGTTGCGGCGATCCCTGTATGCTGTAAGAATGCGCTGACATTCGGGATAGTCGAAATCCGCCGAGAGGATCCAGGTGCTTACTTCTTTCTCAGGAGGCATACGATTCTCCTTCTCTCAGCAGATCGCGCGCTTCTTTGACGTCGTGGACTCTCAGAAGCGTGGCTCCTTTTGCGAGCGCGATGCGGTTCGCCCTTATCGTTCCCGGTAATCCGGAATTGCTCTCGCTTTCCGGCAACGCAGGGTCAGGCCTGGTGAAACGCTTCCTCGAGGCGCCGAACATAATGCGGCCGCCAGGAGCGGAAAGTTTGTCAAGCTCCTCAGTAAGGCGCCAGTTGGCTTCCATCGTTTTTCCGAAGCCCAAGCCCGGATCCCAAACTATGCAGTCTATGGGAAGACCGGCCTTTAACAATTCCGCCGTCTTCTCCTGTAGGAACGCCTCGACTTCAGACGTTTTGATATCCGCGTTCTGCCCGCTGGCAAGATCCTTGGGAGAATGCATCAAGATGAAGCCGGCGCCGGTTTCCGCCGCGACGGAGGCCATTCTCTCGTCGCTCAGCGCCGAGACGTCGTTGATAACGTCAGCGCCCATATCAAGCGCGATCTTCGCGACATTCGCTCTTCTGGTGTCGATGGAAAGCAAAATGTCCGGGAAGGCATTCCTTACCATTTCGAGCGCAGGGAAGAGCCTTCTCCCCTCCTCCGCTTCGTCTATAAGATCGGAGCCGGGACGCGTCGATTCGGCGCCAAGATCAAGCATGTCGGCGCCGTCATTTATCAAAGATTTTGCTCTTTCGAGAGCCGCTTCCGGAGTCGTATTGCGGCTGTTG
>JAFYIM010000046.1 GCA_017538635.1 bacterium | reverse complement strand
CTTTTGGGCCTCCGGCCTTGGATGGCTTTCTTGCTTTTTGCTTACTTCTTGAGCCAGCTCATCATTTCTCTGAGCTTAGCGCCGACTTTCTCGATCAGGTGCTCTTTCTCCTGGGCGCGGCGGGCGTTCAGGACCGGGCGGTTGACGCGGCACTCAAGGAGCCATTCCCTGGCGAAGGAACCGTCCTGGATGTCGGCCAGGATGTCGGCCATAGCGTCCTTGGTGTCTTCCGTGATGACCATGGGGCCTCTGGTGAGGTCGCCGTATTCGGCGGTATTACTGATGGAGTCGCGCATGCCGGCGAAGCCTTTCTTGTAGATGAGGTCAACGATGAGCTTCATCTCGTGGCAGCATTCGAAGTAGGCGATCTCGGGCTGATAGCCCGCTTCCACCAAGGTCTCGAAGCCGGCCTTGATAAGGGCGGCGCAGCCGCCGCACAAAACGGCCTGTTCGCCGAAGAGGTCGGTCTCGGTCTCTTCTTTGAAGGTGGTCTCAAGAACGCCGGCTCTGGTGCCGCCGATGCCTTTGGCGTAGGCCAGGGCGATCTCTTTGGCTTTGCCGGTGGCGTTCTGGAAGACAGCGATGAGGTTCGGGACGCCGCCGCCTTCCACGAAGACGTCGCGGACGAGGTGTCCGGGGCCCTTGGGGGCGATCATGATGACGTCAACGTCCGGGGGAGGAACGATCTGGCCGAAGTGAATGTTGAAGCCGTGGGCGAATGCCAAAGCTTTGCCGGCGGTCAGATAGGGCTTGATGTCCTTGTTGTAGATGTCGGCCTGGCATTCATCCGGAGCGAGGTTCATGATGATGTCAGCTTTCTGGGCCATCTCCGCGACGGAGACGGGCTCGAAGTTGTGCTGCTTGGCCAACTCATAGTTTTTGGAGCCGGGGCGCTGAGCGACTATGACTTTAACGCCGCTGTCCCTTAAGTTCTGGGCGTGAGCGTGGCCCTGGGAACCGTAACCAATGATACCGACTGTCTTGCCGTTAAGAAGGCTAAGATCGGCGTCCTTGTCGTAATACATGACTGCCATAAAGATCTCCTTTATTTTTTTTTGGTTAAATTTTGCTTATTTATTATATCACCTGGTCATGGCGATGGAACCGGTCCGGACGATATCTTTGATACCGAAGGGCGCGAACATTTCCAAAGCCGCCTTGAGTTTTTCATTGGTGCCGTAGATCTCCACGATCAGCGACTTGGGGGAGAGGTCCACGATGTGCCCGCGGAAAATGTTGGCGATCTGGACTATTTCGCCCCTGTTCTGGGAAGTTGCGGAAACTTTTACCAGCATCAGCTCCCTCACGACGATCTCGTCGCCGGAGTGAGTGATTACTTTCACCACGTCGATGAGCTTGTTGAGTTGCTTGTTGATCTGCTCTATGACGGCATCGCTGCCGGTGACCACGATGGTCATCAGAGAGTAGCCCGGCTCGTTGGTCTCGGCCACGCAGAGACTGTCGATGTTGTAGCCGCGGCCCGAGAAGAGGCCGGCCACTCTGGACAAGACGCCTGAACGGTTGCGCACGTAAACTGAAAGGGTGTGTTTCATATGCTCTTCCTCCTTAGACCAAGCGGCCCATCATCTGTTCAAGGCTGGCGCCCGCGGGCACCATCGGGAAAACGTTCGCTCTCGGCTCGACCACGAATTCCAGCAGCGCCGGGCGGCGCTCCTTCTTGGCTTTCTCCATGGCTTCCTTGATGGCCGCGGCGACTCTTTCCTTTTTAGTCACTCTTTCGCCGATGCAGTCGTAGGCTTCCGCCACTTTGATGAAGTCCGGAATGTAGCGGGGCTCTTTTTCCGGCTCAAGCAGAGAATCGTTGGTGGTGTCGGTGATGCTCATGGCGTAGTGCTTGCTGTAGAAAAGCTCCTGCCACTGCCTGACCATGCCGAGGCAGCTGTTGTTCAGAACAACGCAGACCACGGGCAGTTTGTTCAAACGTCCTACCGCCAGCTCTTCAATTAGCATCTGGAATCCGCCGTCGCCGCAAATGGAGAAAACGGTCTTATCGGGCTTGCCGCACTGGGCGCCCAAAGCGGCGGGCAGACCGAAGCCCATGGTTCCCAGACCGCCGGAACTTAAGAAAGTCCTGGGCTTGTTGATCTGGAGATACTGGGCCGCCCACATCTGGTGCTGGCCTACGTCGGTGGCGAAGATGGCGTCGGGGCCCGCGGCCTTGGAGACTTCCTCGATGACGTACTGAGGCATTATGCAGCCGTCCTGGGGTTCTCCGTAAGCCAGGGGGAATTCCTTTCTCCAGGCTTCTATCTTCTTCCACCACTCCGTTAGATCCGGCGCTTCCACGATCTCGTTGAGCTTCGTCAAAACGTCCTTGACGTCGCCCACCACCGGGATGTGCGCGGTCTTAATTTTGGAAATGGAGGAGGGGTCGATATCGATCTGAACGATGGTGGCGTTGGCCGAAAAAGTCTGCACGTTGCCGGTCACGCGGTCGTCGAAACGGGCGCCGATGGCAATCAAAAGGTCGCAGTCCTGCACGGCGTAGTTGGCGTAACAGGTCCCGTGCATGCCGAGCATCCTGAGGTTCTCAGGCTCGTCCTCGGGATAGGCGCCCAAGCCCATCAGCGTTTCCGTCACAGGGATCTTGGTCTTCTTTATGAACTTGTATAATTCTTCCGTCGCGCCCGCCAAAATAGCGCCGCCGCCCACGTAAGCCAAAGGCTTTTTGGCTTTTTTTATGGCGGCCGCCATTTTCCTGACCTGATTCATGTTGCCTTCGTAATTCGGCTGGTAGGTCGGAATATCGACGGTCTCAGGGTAGGGGATGCTTGTCGTGGCTTTCTGGACATCCTTGGGAAGATCGATGACCACCGGACCGGGACGGCCGGTGGAAGCAATATGGAAGGCTTCCTTTATGACGCTGGGAAGTTCCTTGATGTCGTTCACAAGGTAATTGTGCTTGGAGACCGGGCGCGTGATGCCGGTCACGTCAGCTTCCTGGAAAGCGTCGTTGCCGATGACGGAGGTGCCTACCTGGCCGCAGATGACCACCAAAGGAACGGAGTCCATATTGGCTGTCGCTATGCCGGTGACGGCGTTGGTGGCGCCAGGTCCGCTGGTGACCACCACGACGCCTACTCTGCCGGTCGCCCTGGCGTAGCCGTCGGCCATGTGCACGGCGCCCTGCTCGTGCCTCGCTAGGATGAAGCGCAACTTGTCTTTGGCCAGATAAAGTGCGTCGAAGGTATCCAATATGGCTCCTCCGGGATACCCGAAGACCACATCGACGTTTTCCTTGATAAGCGCTTCAGCTACCAGCTGCGCTCCGGTGCGGGATGTCATAAATTGCTCCTGTGTTAATTAAAAAGATATGCAGTAAAAAAGGGCGCCCTTGGTCGGGCGCCCTTTCTTATTCCTATTTTGTATGAACAGACTTTACTTGGACATACCCGACCTCTACCGCAGCCAAAGCAGCAGCAGAACGTTAATAAGGAGGACGGAAAGTCGAAGGGTGCTATTCATAGTGCCAATATTCTACTAAATGTGAGATCGTAAAGTCAAGAAGTTTGAGCCGAAAAGCGGCTTTGCCGAAGGGGGCACAATACCCCTCGCTCACGGACTACGCGCGCATGGCCTTTGTTAGCGTCCTCCGTGAGTTCGCTTAGGGGTATGTGCCCCCCTTCGGTCTGCGCCGCAGAATTTTCACAAAACAAAATTAATTTTCTTGGCGGTAGGTCGAGAGGAAGTCGCCGAGGTCCTGCATAGCTTTGGCCATCTCGTGGGCTTCCGGCAGCATGACGATCCTGAAGTGGTCGTTGTAGGGCCAGTCGAAGCCGCTGCCCGGGACCATCAGGATCCTCTTGGCGTGAAGAAGATCCATGGCGAACTTCTTGTCGCTTGTGATATTGAAGCGCTCCTTGTCCAGCTTCGGGAAGCAATACAGCGCGCCTTTGTTCTTAACGACGGAAAGGCCCGGGATCTTCGCGATCTCGCGCATGGTGGCTTCCCTCTGCTCGTAGAGGCGGCCGCCGGGGTTGATCATCTCTTCCGTGTAGGCGCTGTCTTCCAGCGCGGCAGGAATGACAAGCTGAGTGAGCGCGTTGCCGCAAAGCCTCATGGAGGTCAGCTGCACCATGCCCTGCATGAACTGCTCGGTAAGGTTCTTGGGGCCGCTTATGGCCATCCAGCCGCAGCGGAATCCGCAGACCACGTGGGACTTGGAAAGGCCGTTGAAAGTCACGAAGGGAACGTCGTCGGCCAGGCTCGCCAGGGCCGTGTGCTTATATCCGTCCATGACCAGGCGGTCGTAGATCTCGTCCGCCAAAACCAGCAGGTTCTTCTCCCTGGCCAGATCCACTACCTTCTTCAAAAACTCTTCAGGATACAGGGCGCCGGTGGGGTTGTTGGGGTTTATGATGACGATGCCTTTGGTTTTCGGCGTCACCTTGCTCTTGATGTCCTCAAAATCCGGGCACCATTCCTGCTTCTCGTCGCAGACGTAGAAGACCGGTTTGCCGCCCGCGATCAAAACAGCGTTCGTCCAGAGGGAATAGCTCGGGCTGGGAACCAAAACTTCGTCGCCCGGCGAGACCAAGACCGTCGTGGCCATGGAAGCCATCTCCGAAACGCCGTTGCCGATGAAGATGTCGTCCGGCGTGACGCCCTTGACGCCTTTGCCGACGTGATACTGGGCGATCGCTTCCCTGGCGGCCTTCATGCCGCGGAAATCGCAATAGGCGACAGCCTTGTCAACGTTCTCCACAAGAGCCTTTCTCATGCTCTCGGGCAGCTTGAAACCGAAAGTCGCCGGATTGCCGGTGTTGAGGCGCAAAACTTTCTCGCCCCTTTCGATCATCTTCAAAGATTCGAAATACAAGGGGCCCCTGATATCGGAGTGGACGTCTTTAAGCGTAACGGATTTGACGATAGGTTCCATATTTTTCTCCTGAAAAGAAAAGAAATTATCGGAGGATTATTTTAGCAAATATCGCTTCAGAGGTTACAAGACGGTATCCAGCCAAATTTTGACTTCTTCCGACTTTTTCACCAGCTTCTCGCCGGCGATTGTCGCGCCTGGCATATAAGGCGAAAGCTTTTCGGCGCTCTTGCCCATGCCGCCTCCGCCGGAAGTCGCGAAAAGGAAGACGCGCTTCCCGCTCCAGTCGTAGCCCTGGCAGAAAGTGTTGACGACGTTCGGCGCGCAGCCGTACCAAATGGGGAAGCCCAAGAAGACCGTGTCGAAATCGGAAAAGTTTTCGATCCTATTTCCAACCGGCACTTCCTTCTTGCCGAATTTTTCCTTGTTGCAACGGGCGAAAGGATTGATCCAGCGAAGGTCGGCTTTGGAATAGGGCTGGGCGGGCTTAATCTCAAAGATGCTCGCGCTGATGGCGTCCGCGATAACTTCG
>JAFYIM010000045.1 GCA_017538635.1 bacterium | reverse complement strand
TCCGACTTAGGCCCGGTCATGGCCTACGAAGCCTTAAGGCATTACTCTAAGCGCGACCTTACCGTGCGCTTCGTCTCCAACGTTGACGGCACGCACATTGCCGAGATAACTAGGGACCTCAACGCCGAGGAAACGCTCTTCATCGTCGCCAGCAAGACCTTCACTACTTTGGAAACGATGACGAACGCCCAGAGCGCCAAAACCTGGCTCCTTGAAAAACTGGGCGACGAGAAGGCCGTCGCGAAACACTTCGTGGCGCTTTCCACCAACGCTGAGAAAGTGGCTGAATTCGGCATTGACACCGCCAACATGTTCCCCTTCTGGAACTGGGTGGGCGGGCGTTATTCCTTGTGCTCCGCCATCGGCCTTTCCCTTATGATCGCCATCGGCCCCGAGAATTTCAAAGCGATGCTCGCGGGCTATCATCAAATGGACGAGCATTTCCGCACCGCGCCTTTTGAGAAGAATATGCCTGTCATTATGGCTCTTCTTGGCATCTGGTACAACAACTTCTACGGCGCGGAATCCCAAGCTATTCTGCCTTACGACCAGTATCTCTCCCGCTTCGCCGCTTATTTCCAGCAAGGCGACATGGAAAGTAACGGCAAATATATCACCAAGCAGGGCGAGGAAGTCGATTACCAGACCGGCCCCATCATTTGGGGCGAGCCCGGCACCAACGGCCAGCACGCTTTCTACCAGCTCATCCACCAGGGCACAAAACTTATTCCCTGCGATTTCATCGGCTTCGCGAAAACCTTGAATCCCGTCGGCGACCATCACGTCAAACTGATGGCCAACTATTTCGCCCAGACAGAAGCTCTGGCCTTCGGCAAGACCAAAGAGCAGCTCACCGAGGAAGGCGTTCCAGAGGAACTGATCCCGCACAAGACTTTCAAGGGCAACAGGCCCACGAACTCCCTTTTAGCCAAAGAACTGACGCCCTCCACCCTGGGACAGCTCGTCGCTCTTTACGAGCACAAGATCTTCACCCAGGGCGTCATTTGGAACATCTACAGTTTCGACCAGTGGGGCGTGGAACTTGGCAAGATCCTGGCCAAAAAGATCCTGCCGGAACTGGAAAACGCCAACGCGCCGCTTTCCCACGATTCCTCGACGAACACTCTGATCGAAAAGTTCCGAAAATTACGAAACTGAATAGGCGATAGAAACAGCACTATAGAGAATTGCTTATCAAGTTATAATAACGTCGTGTAAAGTTTCAGCCTTATTCATTTAATCGCTGATATAGACAAAAAGTGTCAGCACTGCTGACACATTTGATTTTAAATTAAGGAAGTACCAGCTATGAAGATGTCGTTGTTGCTGATAACTCTTTTGACGTCTTTTTGCCTTTACGCAGAAGATGTATCCGTAAAACCCGTGGGGGAAGGCACAGCGGAAAGCCCTTATTTGTTCGATCGTCTGGAGAACTTCTTCTGGCTCAGGCAACAAACCTCAGAAATGGATCCCAGCGTTCCGGTCTATTGCAAGCAGATAAAAGATATTGACGCCAGCGCCACGCAGCAAGGCGGCGACTATGCCTGGTCTGATATAAACTTTTCCAAAAACAACCTCTTCACATACGATGGGCAATGCTTCACCATCTACGGGTTGGAGCCAAATGAAAAAGGCGCCTTGTTCGGCACGGGCTATATGCAGCTAAAGAACATAAGAATACAGGGCGCGGAAGGAATCAGGACCTGCGCTTTGGCTAAAAGCTTAAATTCAGATAACAGCAGAAACGGTTTTTTTAAAAATTGCCGCATCAGAGGACTTTTGGTGGAAACACCGGCGCTGGCAGAAAGGGTTAGCGGCATAAGCGCAATTATTGAAAATTGTGTTGTCGAAGCGGACATAGAAATAAACGAGAAAAGATCTGGCGGTGCTTTAATAAACGCCATATACTTTAGAGGGGGAACAAACATAATAAGAAAAACTTGCTTTAAGGGGAAAGTAAAAATAAATCCTCTCTCGCTAGTTTCCGGGTTAACTGAAATCTTGTCGCTAGGAACCCCATTTAGCAACCCAGAAGTTACCATAGAAGATTGCTACATGGATTTAACTGTGGAATGCGACCCGGATGACAGACACACCGTCGTTGGATTAATAGGCGCAGCGAACATGTACTTAAACACGAACATAGTTTTGAACATCGAGCGTTGTTACACTGCGTGTGAAGCAAGCGAAAGCATGGATTACGGCGCAGCATTTATTTACCAATTGACCAACACGGTCAACACGTTGAACGTAAAGGATTGCTATTATAGGGAGGCCACAAATTTCACGGACGATTTGGCTATTGCCAAGACCGACGAGGAAATGAAGCAGCAGACGACATTTGAAAACTGGGATTTTGAAAACGTTTGGGATATTGACGAAGGCGAAGGGATGCCGTTCTTAAGATGCGAGATTCCTGAACCGATGGGATTGATGATTCTGCTTTTGCTGCCTTTTTTAAAATCACGAGAACGTTAAAACAATCAGGGGAAACCGCGTAATTATTTGCAAATCAATTGAAGACAAATGATCTTCAAGGAGAATATTATGAAAAAAGCGTTGCTGTTTGTTTGTGTTTGGGCATGCGTTTGCTTGGCTTTGGCCGACGGCGTTTCCGTTGCGCCGAAAGGAGAAGGGACGCAAAAAGATCCTTATCAAATTACGCAGATGGGAAACTTTGTGTGGCTGTCGCATCAAAGCGACATGATCGATGCCGGGACAACAATTTATTGCGTTCAGGAAAATGATATTGACGCGGCGGAGACGGAAGATTGGCAGAGTTTCCCGGGTATTGAAACCAACAACATTAACGGCGAAAACAAAGGCGCCTGGACTTTGGATTATGACGGCCAAGGGTTTAATATAGAAGATCTTTGCATTAGTCAAACCAAAGGTTTTTACAGCGCGTTGTTTTGCTTGGGCAGTTTCCAATTAAAAAACATCAATATTAAGGGAGTGAAAAGCAAGGTGCCGTGGGGAAGCACGGGCGTTTTG
>JAFYIM010000404.1 GCA_017538635.1 bacterium | reverse complement strand
GTCGTCACAGCCTCGGGCAGCCAGTACTGGGTGACCATCGCAGCGGCCGCCGCCTTCTTCCTCGCCACCGCCTTTATCGTCATGGCCGGAGTGCAGAAGGGCATTGAGCGTTTCTCCAAGATCTTCATGCCGATCATCTTCATCCTGATCATCGTGATAATCATAAGGGCGCTGATGCGTCCCGGCGCCAAGGAAGGCTTGCGCTTTCTCATTTTGCCGGACTTTAGCAAGATGAGCGCCGAGGGCATTATGGCGGCTTTGGGCCAGGCCTTCTTCACGCTCTCTTTGGGATCTGGCGTAGGCATCGCCTACGGCTCCTACCTTGGGAAGAGCAGTTCGCTTCCCAAGACCGCGATCACCATCGTCATAATGGACACCATCGCCTCCATACTGGCGGGGCTTGCCATCTTTCCTCTGCTTTTCGCCACCGGCCTCTCCCCGGAGGAAGGGACCTCTTTGGTCTTCAAAGTCCTGCCCGCCGCCTTCGGTAAACTTCCCTTCTCCCCGCTTTGGGGAACCATATTCTTCTTCACGCTGCTTCTTGCCGCGCTCACAAGCTCAATTAGTATGCTGGAGGGCGCCGTGCAGGGCATCATGCAGAAACTGTATCTTGGCCGTGCGAAGGCCGTCATTCTTCTTATCGTTGTCCTTGGGCCGCTCGTTCCCCTGACCGCAGTTTCCGCCGCGAACTACGCGAACATTCCGAAGCTTGGTAAGTTTTTCAGCGAGACTTTGCAGCTGCGTAGTGATTCCTTCTTCGCGATCCTTGACAACACCACTTGTCTCTGGCTCATGCCCCTTGCCGGTCTTATGACGCTTTTATATGTCAGCTTCGTTTGGGGAAAGAAAAAGGCTATGGAAGAGATGAACTGCTTCAACGCTTTCGAATGGCTCTTTTCCAATATCTGGTTCTTCGTCGTCCGCTTCATCTCGCCTGTTTTGGTAATTCTGGCCTTCCTGAAAGGCCTTGGCATATTCTTATAACAATCTAACAATACGTAAGATAACAAAAAACAATTTCTTGGTAAATTGTTTACCTTTCAATTTTTCCTCTTTTGTGTTAAGATATAAGCGACAACATAATCAAGGAGGTTGTTATGGAAAATTTTGAGAAAAACAAGATCAAAGAGATCGACGCGAAAAGAGACACCGTAAAATTCATTGCGGTCCTCGGCTGCGTTGCCATGGGGATCGGTTTAATGCTTCTTCTCGCCAACTATTGGCAGAGCATTCTCTCCTCCAAGTGGTTCCTTCTGTGCTGCGGCATTGCCTTGCACGGATTGGCGTTTGCGCCTTCCACAAAGAAGATCTTCAAGGCTTTTCCGGAAATCCTGGCGGCCATGGGCACGACTCTCGTTGGTTTCGCGCTTTGGCACCTGCTTCCAAACGCATGGCAAGACCACACGAAACTTGGCTGCATCCTGCTTCTGACTTTGCTTATAGGCTTCATCAGGAATTACAAGCTGCATGACGTCCTCGCTTACTGTTTGGTTATCGCACTGTTCATAAGAGGCGTCACTACTGAAGAGTTAGACACTAGTTTCTATTATCTTGGGATCTTCTTTGTCATGGGTGTTTTTGCCTTGGAAGCTTACTTAAGGAAAAGCGTCGTGGCTTTCGCCGCTGCTCTTGCCACGCTCGGCATGGCGCAGTTCATCTTCGGGGACATCCTGCCCTTCAGGCCGCTTCAGCTCTCCCTGAACGCCTTGGTCTTCTGGGGTCTGGCCTGTTCTCCGCAATTGAGAAAATTCAACGAGAAATTCTCCAAGACCGCTTATGTTATCGCCTTCCTGGAAACGTCCGTCGTTCTCTACATTTTGGCTTTTTCAGAAAGCTGGAAGTCTGACTGGTTCAACAATCATCTGAGTCTGGCCGTCTTTAGGAAAAACGTCCCCTACTCGGTCTTCACTTCGCTTTTCTATGTTCTGGAACTGACTCTTACCGCTTACGGTTTCATATTCTTCTGGAAGACCGGTCCCAAGGCCAGGGCGAAGATCACCTTCCTTATTCCTTTGACGATAACGGTCATATTCCTCCTTTGCAATATAGGAACGGGCACAAAAGTCGGAGACGCCTTGTATCTCCTGCCTGAGGCTTTCTACTCCAATCTTTTCTTCCTGATCTGGTTCGTTTACCTATTCTTCAACGTCTGGGTCAGTTTCAAAGAGAACCGCCTGCTCTTGAGAGTATTCGGGCTCGTCTTCATAGTGATCGGCGGCATAGCGAGGATAATCGCCGAGAATTCCCTGGAGGAGATCACCACCGCCTTCTGCTTCATCTACGCCGGAATGGTCCTCCTCTTCACGGCCTACTGCGCTTTCAAAGTCGTCTCTGACGAAGAGGAACGCTTGGCCGCGTCCGCAGAGG
>JAFYIM010000403.1 GCA_017538635.1 bacterium | reverse complement strand
GTGAATCCCATCGTAGAGACGAATACCGCCAAAGTCTTCCTGCTGCCCGGAGAATCGTCAGACATTTTCCAGATAGAAGTGTTTGTATTTAACGAGGTAGTATATGCCGGAAATTATCGTCAAAATGGAAACGAACCAGAAGAGCAGGTGGGCCGCCAGCCTGAAATATTCCATGAAGGTGCCCTCCATTCCGAAGTCGTAATAGAGAATGAAGTAAACCAGAGTCGTCACGATGGCGATCATCTGCCAGGCCGTTTTGTGCTTGCCGATGGCGTGGGCACCCAGGACCGCTCCCCTGGAAAGGCCGGCCATTCTCAACCCTGTGACGACAAGGTCTCTGCTTACTATGGCAACGACCATCCAGGGAGCGACCACGTGATTGATGTAATAGAGAGCCGCAAAACAGATGAGAACAGAGCATACAAGGATCTTGTCAGCCAGAGGATCCATGAGTTTTCCGAAATCGGTCACCAGATCGTATTTTCTGGCAATATGGCCGTCAAGCCAGTCGGTCAGGGAAGCAAGACCAAAAATGCAAAGCGCAATAGTTTTGGAAAAAGGGAAAGTAATAAGTAAACACGGCATTATGGCGATAGGCATGGCAAGCCTTGCCAGGGTAAGCTTGTTGGGAAGATTCATACAAGCCCCTCCAGAACAGCCGTGCCGGTCACATCGTAGCTCGCGGCGCCGGTTATCTTGACCGGAATTATGGAGCCGACGGGGATCTTTTTGGCGTTCCTTATGGTGACCTCGTTGTCAACGTCGGGGGCGTCCGCCGTCCTTCTGCCGAAGCCGCGCTCTTTTTCCTTGCGGTCTATTATGACAGGTATGGTTTTGCCGATATAGCTTCTGTTCTTTTTAAGCGATATCTCTTTCTGGGCGCGCATCAAAATGTCCGCTCTCCCCTCTTTCACTTCCTGAGGAATGGGGTCACCCAGAGGGAAGGCAGGAGTCGCTTCTTCGAGCGAATAAGCGAAAACGCCCAAATGATGGAACAAACCTTTCCTGACGAACGCTTCCAGTTCCTCGAAAGCCTCTTTCGTCTCGCCCGGGAAGCCGGTGATGAAGGTCGTCCTCAGCGTCACATCCGGGATCTTGTTCAGGATCTTGTCGAGAAGCTTTTCCGTGAAAGCGTGGGTTGGACGGCGCATGGCTTTAAGGACATCTTCGTTGACGTGCTGCAAAGGCAGATCGATGTATTTGCAGATCTTCTCGTCCCCTGCTATCACGTCGATAAGCTCGTCGCTTATCGTCGCGGGATAGAGATACTGGAGCCTGATCCAGTATAGATCGTCGATCGCGCAAAGTTTTTTCAGAAGGACGGGAAGCTTTTTGTAAGCGGAAGTATCCTGGGCGATGACGTTCAGTTCCACGACGCCTTCCTCCGCCATTTCTTTCGCTTCCTCAACGAGCGCTTCAATGGGTTCCTCAGCCATCGGTCCCCTTAACCTCGGGATCGAGCAGAAAGCGCACTTGTGGTCGCAGCCGTCTGCGATCCTTAGAAAACCGTAATGCGGCGGAGTGATCCTGATCCTCGGACCGTAAGGGATATCGGCAGGCTGCTTCGTCCTGAAGAGTTTATTGACCACTTGTGAGATCGCGGCCTCGTTCGCGACGGGAAGCCAGGCGTCAACTTCCATCTGCCTGCCTCTAAGGACGGATTCGCCGAAATAATTGACAAAGCAGCCGGTCACGACAAGTTTCTGATCCGCGCGCTTCTGGCTGACTAACTCTATGATGACGGCCGAAGCCTCGTCTCTGGCTTCCGCAATGAAAGCGCAGGTGTTGACGAGCATGAGGTCGGCTTCTTCCGGCGTTGCGCAGATCTCGTTCCCCTCCTGGAGAAGCGAACCAAGCATCCTCTCGGTATCGACCTGGTTTTTCGCGCAACCTAAGCTCACCACATAGATCTTCATATCAATCGACCTCGGGGAGTTTCTCGGAGAAATTAAATTCCTGCTTCACGCTGCGGATGATCTGGAGCTCCCTGCTGACGGTGTCGCCCTTGGAGTCCACAGTCTTCTGCTCCTTAATGGCCGCTTCCTTGGCTTTTCTTTCCTGGCGCGCGTGGGCGGTGATCTTGACAAGCGCCACTATTATGCCGAGAATCACGATCGCGAAGACGAACCAATGCTTCGGCATGATGTCGCCTTCCTCCGCCTTCTTCGCCCTTTCCTTATTTTTCCGCAAGATTTTCTCAGAGGCCGGCACGGAGCTTGAGGGGAAGGCGGAATACTGTTTTGAAACGGATTGGAAACTCTCGGCAAGCTGTTCGCCGTCGAGGCCGAGGTAATTGCCGTATTTCTTGATATAGTTCTTGGTGTAGATGGCGACCGGCATGTGCTCGTAATCGTCTCTTTCCAGAGCTTCCAGATAAGAAACTTTGATATGGATATTGTCGGAGATCTCCAGAAGCGTCAGCTTCTTCTCCTCTCTTTTCGCTTTCAGCTGC
>JAFYIM010000402.1 GCA_017538635.1 bacterium | reverse complement strand
ATATCCGCTGTGCGTGACCGTGATAACGGTCGTCTCGTTGGCGATCAGATCTTCCATCTTGAGATCGTCCGCGGAGCCCGCCAGCGCGGTGCGGCGTTCGTCGCTGTAGCGCTTCTTGAGGTCTTCCAGTTCGTCTATGATGAGGCCTATTAGAACTTTCTCGTCGGACAGTACGCTCTTTAAGAAGGCGATCTCTTTTTCAAGCTCTTTCAGTTCGTCTTCCAGCTTTCCGCGTTCCAGACCGGTCAACTGATAGAGTCGCATGTCTAAGATGGCGACGGCCTGGGGCTCGGTGAAGCCAAGCTTGTTGATCAGGCCGACTCTCGCTTCTTCCCTGTCTTTGCTGCCTCTGATCAAAGCCACGACCTTGTCGATCATATCCAGGGCTTTCAGGAAGCCTTCCACGACGTGCGCGCGCTTTTCGGCTTTGGCCAGGTCGAAGGCGGATCTTCTCGTCACCACTTCTTTCCTGTGGTTGACGAAGCTGTGCAGGCACTGCTTCAGGCCGACCGTCCTGGGCTGGCCGTCTTCGATGGCGATCAATATGGCGCCGAAGGTCATCTGCAGCTGCGTGTGTTTGTAGAGCTGGTTCAGAACCACGTCGGGTATTTCGCCGCGCTTCAGTTCCACCACGATACGGATGCCTTCCTTGCTGGATTCGTCCCTAAGGTCGGAGATGCCGGTGATCTTCTTGTCATTGACCAGTTCGGCGATCGAGGTCACGAGGTTCGCTTTGTTGACGGTGTAGGGTATCTCGGTGATGACGATGTTGTCTTTACCCATTTTCCCGGGCTCGACGCCTGCCGCGCCCCTGATCTTCAGTCTGCCGCGGCCCGTCTTGTACATGTTGATTATTTCGCTGTTGCCGCAGATGATGCCGCCGGTCGGGAAGTCCGGCCCGGGCAGGACGGTCATAAGTTCCTGCAGAGAGACTTCCGGATTCTTGATGAACATGATAAGCGCGTCGCAAAGTTCGCCCAGGTTGTGGGGCGGAACGTTGGTCGCCATACCGACCGCGATGCCGCTCGTGCCGTTCAAAAGAAGCTGCGGGACTTTCGTCGGCAAAACCGTCGGTTCCGGCACGGTCTCGTCGAAGTTCGGCATGAAATCGACGGTGTCCTTGTCGATGTCAGCCAGCATTTCCTCAGCGAGGGCCGTCATGCGGCACTCGGTGTAGCGGTAGGCCGCGGCGGAGTCGCCGTCGATACTGCCGAAGTTGCCCTGCCCGTCCACCAGAGGATATCTCATGCTCCAGGGCTGCGCCATACGCACTAATGTATCGTAAACAGCCGAATCGCCGTGGGGGTGATACTTCTTCAAGACTTCGCCGACCACGCCGGCGCACTTGGAGTATTTGCGGTTGTGCAGTAAACCTTCCCGGAACATGGCGTAAAGAACGCGGCGGTGCACCGGTTTCAAACCGTCCCTGACTTCCGGCAGGGCGCGGCTGATGATCACGCTCATGGCGTAATCGATGAAGGATTTTTTCATCTCGGCCGATACGGAGACCGGCTGGACTTTCTCAGTGCTTGTATAAAGATTCTGATCCATAATTTATCGATCCTTTAGATATCAAGATTGGTCACGAACTTGGCGTTCTCCTCGATGAACTCGCGGCGCTTATCGACGTCCTCGCCCATCAGGATGGAAAATACTCCGTCGGCTTCCACCGCGTCTTCCACCTTCGCTTTCAAAAGCAAGCGTCTGGCGGGATCCATGGTGGTGTCCCAGAGCTGCTCGGGGTTCATTTCGCCCAAGCCTTTGTAGCGCTGGATCTGCAAGCCTTTGCGGCCATTGTCGCGCACTTTCCTCAAGAGCTCGCCCAGAGAATAGAACTTTTGCGTTGCGTCGGAAGTAGTGAGCGTGCCCAAAGGCAGGACCGTTGGTTCACCGCCGTCCTTGGGGTTCCTGGCCAGATCCTTTTCGGCGTCCGTCAGTTCATAGTCGGCGCTGAACCACTGCGTGATCTTCAAACGGCGGCTCTTCAGCTCTTCCGCGAACTTCGCCAGCATGTGCGACTCGTACAGTTCGAAGGTATCGACCATGGATGTGTCGTCCACGATAGCTTCGCCTTCCGCCTCGCCTTCCACAGGAGCCTCGGCCGGCTTGTCGAATTTTTCCTTCAGAGCGATCAGCTCTTCTTCCGACGTGAGGTAATAAACGTCCCTATCGACCTTAGCGCGATAGACCGGAAGTTTTCCTTTCTCTTCCGCGACCTTCAGGTATTCCCTGATATCGACGCTCTTTCTTTCCAGCGCCGCCAAAAGCTGCTCGATCTTCACCAGGTTGTCCAGCAATTCTCTTAGCTGCTGCGCCTGCATGGGATTCTTGTTGCCCTCTACGGTGCACTGGGCCTCTTCTATGCCCAGGTCCAAAAGGAAGGCGTTCATTTCATCCTCGGTGTTGAGATAGCGCTCTTTTTTCTTGCGTGAGACCTTGTAAAGGGGCGGCTGCGCGATATAGATGTAGCCGTTCTCCAGAAGCTGCGGCATCTGACGGTAGAAGAAAGTCAGAAGCAGCGTTCTGATGTGCGCGCCGTCCACGTCCGCATCGGTCATGATAACGATCTTATGATAGCGGGCCTTGCTGATGTCGAATTCCGTCTTGCCGATGCCCGTTCCGATAGCGGTGATGATCTGCTTGATGACGTCGCTGCTTAAAACATGATCCTCGCGGGCTTTCTCCACGTTCAAGATCTTGCCGCGCAAAGGCAGAATAGCCTGGAAGCGTCTGTCCCTGCCCTGCTTGGCACTTCCTCCTGCGGAGTCGCCCTCCACCAGGTACATTTCGCACATGGCAGGATCGTGTTCGGAGCAGTCCGCTAATTTGCCCGGCAAGGCCGCTGAATCCAAGGCACCCTTACGACGAGTCAGCTCCCTGGCTCTACGGGCCGCATCGCGCGCCCTAGCCGCGTTAATGGCCTTCTCTACGATCTTCCTGGCAACCGTCGGATTCTCTTCCAGGAAGATCCCCAGTCCGTCGTTGACGATGGACTCAACGATGCCTTTCACTTCGCTGTTGCCGAGTTTAGTTTTCGTCTGACCTTCGAACTGAGGCTCCATGACCTTGACGGAGACCACCGCGCACAGACCTTCGCTGACGTCCTCGCCGGTTATCGAGGTCTGCTGTTTGTTCTTGCCGCTGGTCAGCGCCTGTTTGACATAGTTGTTCAAAGACCTCGTCAAAGCCGCTCTGAAGCCTACAAGGTGCGTTCCGCCTTCCACGGTATTGATGTTATTGGCGAAAGAGTAGATCATCTCCTGGTAGCTCTCGTTGAACTGCAGGGCCACTTCCGCCGTCACGTCGTCCTTTTCCCTGTTGAAGTAGATGACCGTGTCGTGAATGGGCGTCTTGTTCTTGTTGAGGTACTCCACGAAGGAAACGATGCCGCCTTCGTATTTGAAGGTCTCTTTCCTAACGGGGCTTTCCCTTTCGTCCACTAAGGTGATCTCTATGCCCTTGTTAAGGAAGGCCAGTTCTCTCAAACGCTGCGCCAAAATATTGAAGCGGTAAACGGTCGTCTCGAAGATCTCAGCATCCGGATGGAAGGTGATGGTCGTGCCTCTTCCCTTCGTCTTTCCGATCTCGGTCAGCGGATTTTTTACTTTGCCTCTTTCGAAACTTATGTGATAGACCTTGCCGTCTCTTCTTATTTCAGCATCCATCCAATCGGACAGCGCGTTCACGCAGGACACGCCCACGCCGTGCAGACCGCCTGACACTTTGTAATTCTGCTTGTCGAATTTTCCGCCGGCGTGCAGAACAGTCAGCACGACTTCCGCCGCAGGCTTATGCATCTTGGGATGCATATCGACCGGGATGCCTCGGCCGTCGTCTTCCACCGTCACGGAGTTATCGCTATGGATCGTCACCGTGATCTTTTTGCAGAAGCCCGCCAAAGCTTCGTCGATTGAGTTATCCACAACCTCGTAGACCAGGTGATGCAGTCCGCGCTCACCCGTATCTCCGATGTACATGGCCGGACGCTTTCTTACAGCCTCCAGACCTTCCAGTACCGTGATGTTCTCAGCGGTATAGCCTTTTTCGCTCATAGAACCTCTTTATTAGTTAATTATTTATATAAAGATATTCTATCAAATGAGCCGAAAAATGTCAAAACGGCCCCCTCAAAAAAGGCCGACCGCCTTTTAAAGCCCTCCAAGGCCCCAAAAGGCGGTCTTCCCAATCAAGCACGGCTCCCCCTACGAGCGAAGCGCTGCTAAACCACATCAATTTATTTTATAAGATGTTAAATTGCAATATGTTTCCTTTTTTTAATCCAATCTTTCTCCTCGTGGAAATCCATTACAGCTACTTGAGGGAAGTTATTTTGTCCGCAATGTCTTTTCTGCCTTTCTTTACGCACCACTCGCAGAAATAATCTAAGTATCCTTTATAAGACTTGTTATCCAAAATTCCGCTCTTCTCTATCAGCGTCATCATATCGTCAGCGCAAGACACCGGGCTGTCATCGTTTAACTTCCTTGTTAAGAATGGTATGTCTCCCATCATAGGACAGCCTTCCTTGGCAATGAAGGAAAGCAACTCGGCAAACTCCAGGGAATCTTCCGTAAGGCAGGCCTCTTCGATGGCAAATGGCACACTCTTCTCCTTCTCCCAACCTTCTTTAACGAAAGCCTTGAACCAGTTGGTCTTGGAGATCTGGCCCAGCCGGCGCAAAGTCAGCATATCCTGCTTGGGCAAGGTCGCCAGATAAGGCTGGACGACTTCCATGGCAATTGTCTTATCGCGGTCGTAATTTTTGAACCATACATTATTAAGGTTATGTAACCTCAAAGTTCTTTCACAATTATCCTCCAATTGCGTCTTAACCCAATTTTTCCTAATCTCATCTCTATCCGGTAAAGACTTTAAATCTACAGAATCGTCTCTTGGATTATAAGTTAACCAGCCAAAGATCTCATAGAAATCATCAATGTCTTCAGTGATATGATATATCTTCTCCGGCGGATAATTCTTTTTTAAGAAATCAACAACTTCAGGTTTTTTATTCTGGTCGATAAGAATTATGCAATATTGTTTCAGCAAAGCCAAAGCGTCCGGATGCTCAGCGAGCGCTTCGGAGGCATATTTCAGAAAAGCTTCCTCTTGTTTATACTCTTTGCAAAAGAGCGCTCTTTCATAAACATCCCATGTAAATCGGCTTGGCGAAACGAAGGATGGCTGCCAACGCTCGGGAGCTCGTTCGGAACCGTAAACAGATTTTTCGCAATCATTGGTCTCGTAACGTTTCTGAATTGAATAATCAAGAGTTTTACTCGCTCTTTCGGCAACCTTTGAAAGCGCGTTGGTTTGACTAAGGAAAACCAGCGCATCCGCTATCTGGTAGAAGGTTATGGAATCAAGAATTTCATAAGCGGCGCTGCTGGAAGAATGAAAAGACGCCGAATAATTTTGCTGAAAACACTTTTCGTTAACGGGGGCGTTTATCAGAGCATCTAAGAATTCTTGGAAAGTAAAATGTCCCTCTTTTTCGCAATTTTCCAAAAGTCTTGACTTAAGTTCTTCTTTTATAACGCCGGTATTGTCTTTTAAATTCTCCATTGGAAACTTTGCAAAATCCAGCCAATTGGCTACGGCTTCTGGCAATTTATCCGTGAACAGCAGCCTTTTCCAAAGCGGCAACCATTCGCT
>JAFYIM010000401.1 GCA_017538635.1 bacterium | reverse complement strand
GCTTGCTCCGTCCTCCATTTCCCAGACGTTGTCGAAATCCCAGTTCTTGTAAGTCTCTTTTTTTCTTAGCTTTTCGTTGGAGATGCCGACCTTGTTGTTATCGTTCAAAGTTCTTCTGATATTTTCGGCGCTGTAAAAGGAATTGTGAACCGTTGCGGAATCTGAGAAAGTGATGACCTTATCCTTCCGCCTGTCGGTCAGAATGGAATTCAAAACAAGGCAGTTGTAAAGATAATAGTTGCCGTTGCCCACAAGGATGATGGAATAAGAGGCGTCCTTTGCTTTCCCTGTTTTTCTAATTGTGCGGGCGCCGTAGCCGTTGTCGATCCTAGTGTCGGAGTAATCGTCCATGCTGTACTGAAAGGTTCCCAAGGAAAGGTAATTTTTCAGTACTGTGTTCTGGGAGGAAGAGAAGCAGCCGAAGGCGCTGCATTCGCGGTTCCTGAATTCAATATTGGTTTCGCATTCCTCCAGGCAGGAATTGTTGCAGGTCAAGGCAACTCCGGCCGCTGTTTTTTCGCTCTTCAACTTTCCGGATATGTAAACCCGGGAGATTATGGCGAAATCGATGTTGCACGAAAGGCCGGCTGCCAGATCTTTCCCGAAGAAGTCGCAGTTTACGAGCGCGAGATCTTTTACCGTGGCGAATTCTTTGGAGCGCCGAGCCAAGTTCTCAAGGACGTTGGTTGAGAAATCGAAGTTTTGCAAAGGTGTGCCGATCCTGGCGAAAAGGGCGGCGCCTTGTTCTTTCCTGTTGATGAAAAGGTTTGAGATGATATGACCGCCGCCGTCAAAACAGCCTTGGAAGGGGTATGAGTAATAGGCTTTTTTGTTTTCGTACATATACCCGATAGGCAGGAAGCCCCTTCCGTCGTTCCAAAATTTTGTTTCTGCCGCGTTTATGTCCGAGGTCAATTTAAAATTTTTCGTAGATACGTTGGTTATGTTTTCTCCCATCCAAACTAGGTGCTCGATCTTATTAATAAGGAAAGGATCATCCGCACTGCCCGTGCCCGCGGGCTTGATAGCTATGTTTTCCGCAAACACTGAAGCGGCGAAGATCAGAAGCACCAAAGTTACCGAATGAATTTTCATACTTATCTCTTTAACATTTTTTCAATTCTTCGCAGCTTTGGGAAACTTTTCCCATCCTCGATCTCCCAGACTGAATCGAAGTCCCAGCCAACATACGTCGATTTATCCATGAGTTTGCTGTTGGGAAGGCCGCCAAGGTCTTCGTCTTTCGGATCTTTCTGAAGATTGTCCATGCTGTAAAAGGAATTCTGCAGGTCTTCTGAATTTGAGAAACAATAAAGCCAGTACTTTCGTTTGGTGCTCAGAAGGGAATTCAAGATAAGACAATTGTAAAGGTTGAGCCGTCCTTCGCCTGAAAGGGTAATAGAAAAACAGCTCAGCGGTCTTTTGTTGTGATAGGGACTTAATCTGTGAAGGGGAGTCGTGTATTTGAGCTTAAGGCTTTTTTCGTAAGTGGGGTCCTGGCTGTATTGGAAAGATCCGAGTGACAGGCAGTTTTTCAGATAAGCATTTTTAGAGGAAGAAAAGAAACAGGCTGCATCTGAAAAGCGGTTGTCGAATTTCAAATCTATTTCGCATTCGTCCAGGCAGGAATTCTCGCATTTTTCGGCAATGCCGGCCGTAAGCCTGTCGCTTTTCAGCGTGCCGGATATGTAAACTCTGGAGATAAGTGCGTACTCAATTTCATCGCTTAGACCTGCGGCCAGGTTTTTGCCGACGAAAGTACAGTTAACTAACGCCAGATCTTTTACGACGGTCGTGCCTTTGGAGATATGGGCCAGGTTTTTGATAACGTCCGGTGAAATATCGCGCTTTTGCAAAATCATGCCGATCTTGGCGAAAAATGAGGCAGGCTGTTTTTTTCTGTTGATGAAAAGATTCGAGATAACGTGTCCGCCGCCGTCGAAAGTGCCGCAGAAGTGAGCGGGACGCCCGGAATTTTCGCTGATGTACCCGATGGGCAGGAAACCTCTGCTGTTGTGCCAAGTCTTGGTTTCCGAGGCGTCGATGTCGGCGGTCAAACGGAAACATTTTGAGGAGACATTGGTAATGTTTTCTCCCATCCAGACAAGATGTTCGATCTGACTGATCAGAAAAGGGTCTTCCTCGCTGCCGCTGCCCGCGGGCTTGATAGCTATGTTTTCCGCAAGCGCGGAAAGCGAAAATAGAAGTATCAAAGCAATTAGCAGTTGTTTCATACTTCTATTTTAGCAGAAAAATGGCAATGAAACTACTTAACTGTTTTTGGAGAGGTAGCGCCAGTAGGCCATGAGGCTCTTGGGGTCGTCCGTGACTTTGGAGAGGTCGCGTAGGGGGATGATCTCCACTTTTATCTTTTCGTTTTCGTCTGGGCAGCCGCAGATCCTGCCTTTCAGGGAGTCGAGCTCTTCTTTTGTCAGGTCGATTTCCGCGGCGAAGAGGAAGATTATTTCGTCTGAGATCCCGTAGGTGGGGAAGAAGCCGCCGAGGTCTGTCACGTTTTCTTTCGCGATCTCGAGGCCTGTTTCTTCTTTCACTTCCCTCACGGCGGTCGTTAATTTGTCGGTGGAGTCGTCCAGCATGCCGGCAGGGATCTCTTTCGTTTCATAGAGGCCGGCGGCGAACCTTGGCTGGCGCACTATGACGGTGTATTTTTCGCCTTCGCAGTTTATGACTATAAGGACGGCGGAAGCGTCGCCGCGCATCAATACGGCGCCCGGTACCTGGCGGCCGTCCTGGTCGAAGGCCTGAACGAAGAGCTTGGCGAAGAGAAGGCCTCCGTTGTGGCGGCGGTCAACGGCCTGGACGGTTATTTCCTTAATGCTGAAGCGCTGGTCCATGCGGCGGATCCAGTTCTTGTACTGCAAGCTGGTCCTGACCATCTCAATGTCTTCTTTGCGGCCTTTCCAAGTGAAACTGTCGAAAGAGCTTTCCTCTTCGAGTTCGTTTCCGGTAAGGGAGTCGATCCATTCCTTGATCCTGACGTAGAGGGGCTGCTTGAAACCGACCACGTAAGGATAGAAGTCTTCCCATTTTCTCCATTCGAAAGCGCTGAACTCCTTCTCAAAGTCCTCGCTGGTTTTGGCTAAATTTTCAGCTTCATCAGGGTTGCCTTTGTAGCGGAAAAGGAACCATTTCTGAGTCTGTCCGCGGTAGCCGAAGAATGTGGGTTTGTTTCTTGGGACTTCGTAAGTGAGCCAGAAAGGGCATTCGGCTGTGAGCTCAACTTCGTTTTCAGAGAGTCCGGTCTCTTCTTTGAGTTCGCGCCAGGCGGCTTCCCTGGGCGTTTCGCCGGGATCGATGCCGCCCTGGGGCCACTGCCAGGAGCCTTTGAAGCTGAGCCGCTCTCCGGTCCAGAAAAGGCCGTCTTCGTTTATCACGACAAGGCCTACGCAGGGACGGAAGGCGTTGTTTATGGGAGTCATTTGAGTACGCATAGAGCCATTATAGCATAAGCGCTTTTGGTTTTACATTTAACCACTTTTATACTATAATTTAATTTATACAATCAATAATATAAGGGTATTATGATCCAAGTCAAGGAACTTGTAAAAACCTACGCCGACCTTACGGCGGTGGACCATATCTCCTTTAACGTCGAGAAAGGGGACGTGGTCGGCCTCCTGGGCCCGAACGGGGCCGGGAAGACGACTACCATGAAGATCCTGACCTGCTTCATGCCGGCCACTTCCGGCGAATGCAAGGTCGCCGGGCACGACGTTTTCAAGGAATCGCTGGAAGTCAGAAGGCACATCGGCTATATGCCCGAGAACGTTCCCCTTTACACCGATATGCGCGTGGTGGAATTTCTTGCTTACAGGGGAAGACTGAAAGGCTTGAAGGGGCAGAACCTCATCAACCGTATCAACTGCGTGATAGACGCCTGCGAACTCGGCCAGGTCAGGACGAGGATAATCGAGCAGTTAAGCAAGGGCAACAAGCAGCGCGTCGGCTTAGCGGACGCTTTGATAGGGGACCCGGACATCCTTATTTTGGACGAGCCGACTATCGGTTTGGACCCCAACCAGGTCAGGAAGGTCAGGGAACTTATCAGGGAGATAGGCCGCGACAGGACGGTCATACTTTCCACGCACATTCTTCCGGAAGTCGAGATGGTCTGCGAGAAGGTCATCATCATGTACAAAGGGAAGATCGTTGCCGAGGATTCGATGTCGAACCTTAGGAGCGGCAACAAGAAGCGCTACGTGGTAGAGATCTTCGCCCCGAAGGCGGAAGTGGAAAGGGCCTTGCTGGACGTTAAGGAAGCCTACGAGATCAGAACGATCGAATCGGAAGGATGGGTAAGGGCCGAGATGCTCTCCCGTCTGCCTGAGGAAAACATTTCGGAAAAGATCTTCCTGGCCCTCAACAAACCAAATTGGAAGATCAGGCTTCTGACGACGGTCATGCCGACTTTGGAAGACATCTTCGTGGAAATGACGACGAAACACTAAGGAAATATGCGGAATTTCAGAACACTTTTCAGAAGGGAGCTGGCGACCCTCTACTACACGCCGACGAGTTACGTCGTCATGTGCGTGTTTTTGATCGTGGTCGGCTGGCTCTTCTGGATCCTTGTGAACTACCTCAACGCGCCCTCGAAGCCGATAGACGCCAACGTCTTCGGTTATCTTTTCGGCGGGACTTTCATTTACTGGATGGTGGTGGCGGCCGTCACTTCCGCGCTTACGATGCGCTCCTTCTCCGAGGAATACAGAAGCGGGACCATCGAGATGCTGATGACGACGCCCGTGACTGACACGCAGGTCGTTTTGTCCAAGTTCGCGGCGGCCCAGACTTTCCTGATGATCATGTGGGTGCCTACTCTCGTTTACGTCTATGTGTTGAGCCGCTTCACGACGGTCGATATGGGCGTAGTTTTGGCGGGGTATCTGGGAACGTTCCTTCTGAACTGCATGCTGACGTCTCTGGGGATCATGATCTCCTCGACGAACAGAAGCCAGTTCGTTTCCTTCTTCGTGACCTTCATAGGTATTCTGATGCTTTTCTCCCTGAACTTCATGCAGGACGTTGTCAGCAACAAGTGGCGCGTGGTGTACCGCTACGCGTCGGTCCTGGAGCAGTTCAACCCCTTCACCAAGGGCGTCATCAGTTCGCAAAGCGTCATCTATTTCGTAAGCATCACGCTCTTCCTTTTGTTCTGCACGATTAAGAGCGTGGAATCCAGGAAGTGGAGATGATCTTATGAAAGAGACGATTATAAGAAGACTGACTTACGGCGCTAACGTCGGCATAGGCATCATTCTGGCTTTCATCCTGGTCGTTCTGGCGAACGCTTTGGCCGCCAAGTATCCGAGGCGTTACGACTTTATCCAGAAGCAGGATCTCTACAAGCTCAGCGAAAAGACGCTGAACGTTTTGAAGGAGCTGCAGCAGCCGGTGGAATTCTACGTTTTCGGCAATCCGCAGAACAGTGAGCTTTATCCGAAGGTCAAGCGTTTGATCGACCAGTACTGTGACGCCAGCTCAAAAGTGACCTGCATTCTGGCGGACGATTACATTTTGAGGGATCCCGGCAAGATCCAGAAGATCAAGAACCAGTTCAACGTGACCGACTGGGATACCGTTATCGTGAAAGTGGGCGAGGAGACGAAGGAGCTCAAGGAAAACGACATGGGCGACTTCAAGTTCGAGCACAACTACTACGACTACGGACAGAAGAAGAAGCTTGTGTTGTTCAAAGCAGAACAGGCCCTGACCTCCGCTATCCTGGAACTGCAGAATCCTGAGCAGAAGCACGTTTATTTCACGGTCAACCACGGTGAGAGAAGCATCCTCAGCAAAGAGGACCGCAACTACAGCATCGTGAAGGAATATCTGGAAAGAGACCGCGTGCTTTGCGCGCCCTTGGAACTCTACAGGCTCTCCGACATGACGGAGACGAACTGCGACCTTCTTGTGATCGCCGGGCCGACCAGGGATTTTTTGGAGGAGGAAGTGGAAGTGCTGCGCCGCTACATAATGCAGGGCGGACGCGCTCTTATCATGATGGATCCCAATTCAGATTGTGCGAGCATTCCGAAGCTTCTGACTTCCTGCAATATCAATGTCGGCGACGACGTCACCGTCGATCCAACGACCAGGATAGCCGGCACCGGCTGGTTCGACCTGGTCATTCCTACTTATCCTGAGCACGAGATAACGAAAAACCTGGATTCTCTCAGCATCTTCTACATGGCGCGTTCCGTCATGGAGATCAATCCTGATAACAAGGATTACCTTGTGACGCCCTTCCTGCAGACGACTGCGGACGGCTGGGGCGAGACAAAATATCACGGCACTTCCTATCATTTCGACGAGAAGACCGACCTTCCCGGTCCTGTGACGATTGGCGCGGCTGTCGAGAACAGGCGCACGGGATTGAGGCTTGTCGTGATCGGCGACGCCGATTTCGCCGACAATTTCTATGCCGAGCGTCCGATCTCCAACCGCGACATCTTCCTGAACGCCTGCAACTGGGCGATGCAGAGGGAGTATCTCGTTTCTATCGGGCCGAAGACTATCCAGGAGATCAGGAGCCTGAAACTGAACCGCAAGCAGATCTCGCTTATAAGAACTTTGGTAATAGTGTTGGTGCCGGCGCTGGCGCTCTCCTTGGGCCTCCTTGTTTATGTGCGCCGCCGTCAGTAAGGAAAATTCATGAAATTTAAGACCACGTTATTTTTACTTATACTTGTTCTGGCTGTCGGCGGCTACGTCTGGTTCGTGGACCGCTTCAAGCCAAGTACGGCCGAACTGAAGCAGACTGAAAAACGCGTGCTGCAGGATTTCCGTCCCGAACTGATCACCAGGATAACTATCGACAGGCAGGTGAGGGAAAACGACACCGGAAAAGTGCTCCGCCTTGACAAATATGAGCTTGAGAAGGAAGCGCTGGGCTGGAAGCTTGTGAAGCCGGTGAACTTCCCGGTCAACACGCCCCTGGTCCGCCAGATCCTCGACAACTTGAAGAAAGTCGATCAGAATCGTTTCATCTCAGGAAACGAATACGAGAACATGAATCGCGACGCCACGGGCTTGAACGCTCCTGACATCATAGCGACCTTCGAAACGCCGCAGACGTCCGTCGTTCTTCGCGTGGGCGCCCAGGTTCCCCTGGGCTGGGAATACTACGCCGAACTGAAGGGCAAGCGCCAGGCTTACTTTATTCCCAACCAGATGCGCGACATCCTCTGCTTCGAGACGGATAGCTCCGAGCAGGACGTAAGGCGCAGGAAAGTTTTCGACGTCACTCCGGAATATGTGAACGCCGTGCAGATGTCGGTGGGCGGCTATGAGATCGACCTGAGGAAGGGGAAAGACATCCTGAGCTGGTACACCCAGGCACCGGTTTATGACAGGGCGGATGACAAGCTTATGGGGGAATGGGTCAAGAAACTTTCCCAAGTGGATGTTTTGGAATACATCGAGCAGCCCAAGGAGAAGATCGACTTCAAGTATTCCGTGACGCTGGTGCAGAGGGAGAATTCCCAACGCCTCCAGATCAGCGACGTCGTCATCAAAGTTGACGAATGGGACGAGACGAACCGTTTCTGCTACGCCAGACGCACCGAATATGGACAGTTCTTCACGCTGCATCCCGATATTCTCGATTCCTTCGTGCCAGACGTCGACCACTACCGCGCCAAGACGCTTATAGCGCCGGGAGTTTTCGACGACGTCTGCGAACTGGAGTTGGCCAAGGACGGGAAGGTCATGAACTTCTCTTTTGACAAGCAGGCTAACAAGTGGGATCTCTCCAACCTTTTGGCCACGACGCTCAAAGACGAGATGGCGATAGAGGACTACGTCTTCCTGTGGATGGACATGCCAATTAAGCGTTTTGCGAGCGCTGACGAAGCGAAAGCCGCTCTCCAGGAAAAATATCTTGATCTCAAGCTGCGCTACCAGGACAGGGACGAATATGAGAATTACGTTCTCTCCGCTCCCAAAGACGGCTTGATGTTCATGGAACGCATGACGAACGTTTTCGTAGCCGTTTCCGCTGAGGAAGTTGAAAAACTCTATACTACGAACACCTTCCGCTTCCTGACGAGGGAAGCCATGAACGTCCCTGAGAATGAGGTTGACAGGATAGAACTGGAGACACCGGAAACGACCGTCACCATAAGCTACGGCACGAATTTCTGGATCGCCACTGAAAACGACAAATCGCGGCAGATCCTTCCCAGAATGAGGGACGAAATCGCCAGCCGCATGCCGGTCCTTATCGATCATTACGTCAAGGAATGTTCGGAACTTGATCTGCCGGCTTTCGGGTTTGACAAACCTTATCTGAAAGTTTCCTTCATATTGAAGAAAGGCGAGAGCAAAACGATCTCTTTGGGAAACGCCGCCGGATCCGGGCGCTACGCTATGATAGGCGAACAGCCCTACGTCTTCACGGTGAACAAGGAGACGGCGCTGGCCCTGGAGCAGTTTATAGAACTAGCAAGAATTTATCGTGAATGACTACCAAAGGAGTCAAAACATGAGAAAAGCCATATTTATCCTTTCCATTCTTAGCCTTTTCAGTTATTGCGCCAAGGGCGAGGACATCGTCGGCATGGCGCCGAGGGAAACGAATGTCGTCGTGCGCGTGCAGAAGAATTTGAAGTCTTTTTTACGCATACCCTCCCCTGGCTTCTGCTATGATGAGATGAAGTACACGGCCAGAGTCGTTTCCGAGCCGAAATCAACGGTCTTCCAGGTCAGCATGCTGGCGCCTACCAACCAGCCGGACAGGCTGATCATGCCTTACGCCAGGATACTGCGCCCCGACTATACGGAGGTGGCGTCAGGAACATTCTCCAACGCGCTTTTCTGGGCCAGGGGACAGATAATCGCCCAGCGTTTCGCGATTCCGGAGACGATGAGCAAGTATCTCATTGCGGTCGGTTATTTGGACTACAGGGACGCCAGGCACCGCCACATCAGCGGCGGACCCTATGAGACTGTCATCGACCAGAAGGGCAACATTATCCATCGCGGCGAGCCTCTTCAGAAATCGAAGTACGAATCAAAATTCAGCATTGATTCCGATATCCTCTTCCTGGATGACGAGCTTGAGATCCAGGTAACGCAGGACGAAGTCAGGAAAGGCGTCACGAACGTCGTCGAGACAGTTTTCAATTATTCCGTTGTGAATCTTGACACAGGGAAAATAGTCCTGAGCGGTTCGGAAGTAAGCAAGCCGGTCATCAAGATGAAGACGCTCGGCAACTACGCCATAGACCTCAAACTTTCCAGGAACGGCAACACTTTCTGGCACGGTATGAAGACGTACTGCGTGCTGCCGAGATTGGAAAAGACATTTGACCCCAATTATCTTGGCAAACTCACTTTGAACGACGGCATAATCTGCGGTTCGTCCAATGACCTTCACCAGCTGCAGGACGGCCGTTATTCTCCGGCCGTCAAGGAGAGGATCAGTCAGCGCATCTATTCTTCCGAGATCACCAATATCTTCGGCGGAAAAGGGCGCGTCATCACCCAGGACAGGGGATATGTGAGTTACATTCTTGGCGTCAACCTGAAACTGAATATGCCGTATCTTTTGGAGATAGAATATCCAGAAGATATGCCGCGCACGATTGCGGTCTCCGTCAACGGCGGAACTTATTCTCCCTGCGTCCAGACCGGGCATACGATGCCTTACCAGGAGCCCAGCCAGTTCGTTGAGCAGCTGCAGCTGCCTTTGAACGGCGACATTAACAAGATGCGCTTTATCGTCTGGGCTGGCGACGACGAGATACGAAACGGCTTCAACGTTGCGATCGCCGACCCAGGCGACGTCAACGCGCCTTTCAGCAAGAAGCCTTTGGTCCTGAGGATCAACCTCTATGCCTTCCTGACCATCGCCGTGCCTCAAATGAAGGAGCATTTCCCCAAGGAATTCCAGCGCTATGTCTGGACGGAAGGCGAGCAGATGATGGGTCGCGACGGCGTTTCCTTCGCGCCTGTTTTGAACAGTTATTTTTACGGGCTGAACGCTTTTTCGCCGCTGGCGCTGGCCTGGAACTCGCACGCCGGAAGCGACGGAACCGTCCTCTTCCCGACGGAGCATTACACGATCCCTTATAAGGCTGAAATCAAAGGCGTGGAGTATTTGAGCGACCGCAAGGAAGACAACAGCAAGAGGAAGAATTACCTCGGAGCCAGCGCCGATCTGGCGAGCTACCTCAAGATGAAGATCTTCCCGAGAATGGAATACGGCGGAAGCGACAGATTGAAAGGCAAAAATGCTGTAGGCCCGGACGGGCAGCCTTATTCGCCCTATCTTTACAACAGCAACGCCGCCCCGCTCTTTGATTCTGTCGATGTTACTTACGAAGGTGTGGCTGAAGATTTCATCGGCATCATCGAGGAAATGGTCCTTTCGTTGCCGAAGGAATCACGTTCCTGCCTTGAAAATTTGATCATAAGGCAGCGCGCCAACTTTACGCCGGTTTCCTACAGCGACAATGCATTGAAACTCTATGCTAAGGAAAAAGGTCTTGCGGTTCCGGAAGACGGGCTGCGCGATGAGATCGTTTTGAGGCGCCAGGACGATTACAAGGTCTGGTATCAGAACAAAAAATACGCTTTCTTCGCAAAAGTGAACGAGGCATACAACAAGCTGCTTGCCAGAAGCGGAAACTTGATCTACTACAACTGGAGAACTGGCGGCATGCCTTATGAGAACCTCTATTACTATGATTCCGCTTCCTGGACGGAAGTGAAAAGACGCCGCTCGCTGCCGGTGGAAGGGTTCCCGCTTCCCGTTATCACCAGCGATCAGCTTACGGAGGCTGTCGGCAAATGGACCAATGATGAGGACGCGCTTTTGAAGGATGTCTTCAACTACGGTATTACGCCGGTCTGCCCGGTCTTCGGAACGCTGGCGGCCGGTTCTCAGAGCTATCACAGTCTTTTCCGCAAAGATCCTGGAAGCCTTGATATGGCGGTGAAGATAACGCCGAACGTCCAGTCCAAGACGCTGGTCCTCGACTGCAAGAAGATTCCAAGCCTGGCTGGTCAGACGATGTACCGCTCCAGGGAATACTCCATGTACGATCCCTTGCTGGCTTTCATTTACGCCAATCCCAAATATATTGCTTTCGAGCAGTCTCACCAGTCCTGCTTCCCGTTCGCAGAGACGACCAGGCGCTTCATGATGAACTATCTCGCCCTGCCGCTTGTGCCTTTCGGCGAAGTCAAGCAGGAGGAAGGAAATCCTCTTAACGTCTATCTCGGCGTTTACAACAACAGTCCCTACATCGCGGTCGTGAACAAGACCATGAAGCCTGTCAGCGCCAGGGTGAGCCTGCCTCTGTCCGGCGTCAAGCAGCTCAGGCCGCTCGTCACGAAGGAAAAACGCCAGGACTACTTCGTCAAGGAAGACACCATAGAAGTTGACCTGACGCTTCAGCCTATGGAACTCAGAAGCTTCAAGGCGGAATAAAAATGTCCGACGTTTGGCGCGACAAGGAAGACAGGAAGAATTTTTCGCCGTCATGCTTGGTGACGGTCCTCCTTTTCAGCGCCGCTCTCGTACTGGGCTTGGTTTTCCTTGCTAACTTCGTGACGGAACGATGCGGCGACCTTTTGAAGATGACGTATCCGTATGTCACGCCTTTCATGGAAAAAGATGTTACGGATGAGGAGCAGGCTGAGTTTTCCAATTCCTGGTTCAGGGTCGCTGACTGCATAAACAATAATCCTCTTATCCTGACCAACAGAAGCGTTATGATAATCAAGAACATTGTTCTGGATCACAGCGTTTCCAAAGAGGAGATCGCGGAACTGACTAAATTAGCGGAGCGTTTGGAAGAAAATGAATAGAACGATTTTCCTGACGCTTTTTGCTTCCTTGGGCGTTTTCGCCGAAAGCTACTTTACGGTGGATCTTCCCGAGAACTGGCAGAAAGTTCCTCTAAGCAGCCTTTCCATCTACAATCACGCCGAGGACGCTCTGAAAAACGAGAAGGTCGGCACTTACAGCGCGGCCTATGAACGCAAGGCGCTCCTTGATTTCACGCTGCCTTATATCCTGGTCGAGCAGGAGAAGCACGCTCCCTACAGCGTCACTGAACTTGAGAGCATGGCCGAGGAG
>JAFYIM010000400.1 GCA_017538635.1 bacterium | reverse complement strand
GCCGCGATGGCCGCCATAAGCCCGGAAGCGCCTCCGCCCACCACGATGAGATCAAGCATTTCTCAGGGCGTACATGGCGACGCCCGCCGCCACGGAAGCGTTAAGGGAATTGATGCGGCCCAACTGGGGAAGCTTCACAACGTAATCCGCTTCGTTCAATATGAATTGCCCGACGCCCTTGTCTTCGCCGCCGATGACCAGCATCAGTTTTTCCGGAGCGTCGGCGCTAAGCGTATCGAGCTCGACTTTTCCGGCGCCGTCCAAGGCGGCGATCTTGTAGCCCAACTGCTTGGCGAGCTTCAGATATTGGTTGGCGTTGCGGTCGCGGGCGATCCTTAGGTGTTCCGAAGCGCCGGCGGAAGCTTTGACAACGGAAGGGTAGATGCCGGGCGAACCTTTCAAAGGCAGGAAAACTTCCGAGAAGCCGAAGATCTCGGCGCTACGAAGAATGGCGCCCACATTCTGCGGGTCTTCGAGATTATCCAGAAGAAGTATTCTATCGCTCTGGCCCATTTCCCTGGAATCGACGTAAGGGTAAGGGGAAGCGTAAACGACGACGCCCTGGTTGTCGCGGCTTTCGCACATGCTTATAAGGCGCCCTTTTTCCATCCATTCCAGAGGGATCTGGCGTTTGCCGCAAAGTTCTGCGATCTTTGCGATCCTCGGGTTGCTCTTGGCGCTTTCGGAGAGGAAGATCCTTAAGATCTCGCGCCTTTTGGCCTTCATCAGTTCGAAGGCGGGATTGATGCCGTAAACGAATTCGGCGTCGCTCACTTCAGGTACTCCACTTTGTTCTCGCCGTTCTCCCGGTAGCACGCGATGATAGGCACGTTGCGGTAGTTGACGGTGCATTGGAGAAGAACGGGCTCCGGCATAGTGTCGAGGTCGTCAACGATGGCTTTCAGAAGCTGCGAGGCGTTTTCCTGGGCCAGGAAGAAATTGCGTTTGGCCTTGTCGGTCACGACCAGAAGGATGCCTTTTTTGCCGCCGGCCACTTTGTCGATGAGGCCGGGCAACCTGGTCTCGAAAACTTTTTTCAATCTCGCGACGTAGTCTTCCATAACGGCGAAACCGTTGGCGGTCTCCCAGCCGACGGTGTCGGTGTAAGTCTCGATGCCTTTCGTTTCGCGGTCGGATTTTTTAATTTCGCGGTCGGCTCTCCTATCGTCCCTGGCGTCCAGTTCTTTCTGAACAGGGTTCTCTTCCTTTTTAGGCGCTTCCACTTTCTTTTCCGCTTTGGCGGGAGGCGCGTTGGTAGGCTCAGCAAGTTCGGCGCCAAGCAGGCAGGAGGCTCCCAAAAGGGAAGCCGAGATTAAAAAAGCGAATCTAGTGTTCATCAATTGCCGCCTTGCTTCAAAGTCAGTTTGCGAAGCTTGCAGTTCTCCCAGATCTCGCAGTTGTTGCCGTAGTAGGGGCGATGGCGCTTGCCGGGGATATTCATTTTTTTGCCGGAGACAACGATGGAGTTGACCATGGCGGCCACGCGGAATTTTCTAATGACGCCCTGGGCCTTGATCACGCCGTAATTGTTGTAAGGGTCCTCACTGTCATGCAGGTCGGGGACGCCAGCTCTTATTTGGCAATCGTACATGTTGGCACAGAAGATCTTGCGAATTTTGCTCTTAAGGTAAACGTTGGTGGCACTACTACCGGAATCGGGGGATTCTTCACGGCATCCTACTCGGATATGGCCGGTCAGATTGTAGGTCCTGAGAGCGCGGATCTTTTGGTCAACATAAAGGTGCGAGATAGAGGAAGCGCGGATCGTGCCGATGTTTTCGGCTTTGACTTGGCTGACCCAATGTTGCTTGTATTTGTTGAACTTAAGAGTTTTAATTTTTTTTATGGAGCGGAAAACCACGCAACTCTCCGGAGCCGGCTCTTTGTAGCTTGTATCTGCTTTGTCAAAATCGCCGACATATTTGGTTACCTGAATGTAGCCGACTTTGGCATCAGGGGCTTTCGCTTCGGAGAGTCCTGGATCAGCTTTGATGGTCTTGATCTTAGTGCCTTCTGAAAAGACTTTCAGGTCGCAGGTCTTGGTCTTGATGACGCTTATGTTTTTGGCGGTGACAGAGACTGTGCCGGTCGTGCCTTTGCCCATATCGACCGTCAGTTTTTTGAGGGTGTCGGCGCCGCAGTTAATATTGATGGCGTAAGGCTTGCTAAGGCCTTTTACGCCTTTGCTGGTTTTGAAATTGATCGTAGCAGCCTTTCCGCCTTTTATGGTTACGTCACAAGAGAGAGAGTCGTCGGTCTCGTTTACAGAAAAGGAGGGCGCTTCGTCGCAAGTATATTTGCACACAAGGGCGCCCACTGTTTCCGTAGATGCGCCGAAGGCCGCGACAGAGAAAAGACAGACGGTCAAAATGACCGCCGCCGAAGTCAAAATATGTTTTTCTTTCTTCATAAGCTTTAAAAATAGGGGATAAAAAACCATTTTATATTATACGCTTATGGCTATCGGCGGTCAACACGAAAAATTATGGGGAAGCGCGAAGGCCGGAAAAATTAGTATAATTCACCTGAACCGTTAATTAAAATCAAGGGGAACCATGGGAAAACAGATTTTTTCGTTTGCCGTTTTGTCTTTAGCGGCCGCCGCAATGTGCTTTGCCGAACCGCAGCCCTATCCTACGGGCCGCATAACGCTGAAGACGGCTGTGGTCGTTTACAACCCGATCGTCACCAACACCATTGAGAACGCCCACGGCGGCATCTTCTCTGAGGAGATGGGCTGGGGCAACGCCACCAACACCGTCGAGAACATCGTGAACTGGTGGCGCCAGTGCTCCCGCAATATGGTCAACCTTGAAGTTGTCTATTGGACGAACCTTTTCCAGATCATGAAGAACATGCCGGAAAGGGATAAGCCGGCTTACCGGCCCTCCATCGAGAAAGTCTTCAAAGCGGCCAGGGATAGGAAAGAGTTCAGCGTCGGCCATCAGGACGAGATGTACTGCCTGACCAACGACGTCCCTTATGTCTGGGAAAAGATCAAAAACAAAGAGATCGATCTTTTGATCCAGGTCGTCTTCCCCTTCTCCCCGGGCGGCTGGGAATCCCTGATGCAGGGCGTGGGATCCTCTTGGTGTAACAGCTGGGGACGGCACGCTCCCATTGAGCACTGCTTCATGTCAGTTTACCCGACCACGGAGCGCCAGGACACGCCTATGGAGAACTTCGGACACGCTTTCGAATCGCTGATCTCCACATACTACAGCAACAGCACGGACTGGAACTACAATCCCCAGGGTAACGAGTGGACGCTCTTCACCAGGCAAAGCGCCAACACCAACGCCAACTTCTGCCAGGTGGGATATGTGCACTACGCTCCCAATACTCCGAGGGATTACCTCTGGGGCGAGGATACGATCGTTTACTCCTACGCTCCCGGTTGGCTCAGGTATCCCAATATGCTGAAGTTTCCGCCTGTTGCTATGAATACGCGCTACTGGGGCGGCGGTGTCAACGCGAACCAGAAGCAGTGGCTCTTCTATCACGCGCCGCAGCGCTACGGCATCTACCGGGGCCACCTTATGAACTGGCTGACCATTTTCCTGAACCTCAACACCGCGGCCTATCCTATGACTCCCGGCGAGACGCTTGTGCAGGAAGTCGATCCCAGAGGCTGGTTCACATTCCAGGTCCATGCGCCGGCCGGCACCACCGCGGTGGTCTTCCGCGCCGAAAGCCCGCAGTGGCCTTTGCACAGCGGCATTAGGAAAGAATACATCCCCAAGCGCTACCGCATGGGCCAGGAGGATATCGGCAAAGCCTACGACGAATTTACGGAACCCAAGGAAAGGACCGTTGACAAGACCTGGGTCATCACGCCGGACAAAGAGTACGCCAAAAATATGGAAGGCAACTGGTTCTTCATCTGCGGCGGCGGCGACCCCACCAATTCGCCCCTGGGCCTTTGCGAACTTAAAGTGACAGCGGAAGTTCTGCCCAAACCGGAAGCGGAACCTCTGGAAGTGACTGTCACCATGCCGGAAAAAATAGAGGGCGACGAAGCGCAGATCACCTGGACCGCCACAAAACCCAAAGTCGGATTACGAGGCGTCGAGATCAGTTTCAGCGGAAACGGCCCCTCCGG
>JAFYIM010000399.1 GCA_017538635.1 bacterium | reverse complement strand
TACTTTCGGCGACTTCATCGAAGACAAGAGCGCCGAGAACCCCATTCTCGCCGCCAACAACAAGCTTCTGAACGAGAAGATCAACGAAGCTTTGAACCAGCTCAGTGACAGGGAACGCAAAGTCATCCAGCTGCGCTTCGGTCTGTCCGGAAAATACGGCCCGCCCAAGACGCTGGAAGAAGTCGGCAAGGTCTTCGCGGTCACGCGCGAACGCGTCCGCCAGATTGAGTCCAAGGCTTTGAAGAAACTGAAAAACCCCTTGAGAAGCAGCAAGCTCGTGGCCTTCTACGACGAGATGGAGTAATTTATGGAAGACAGGCTGACGCATCTTCAGCAACTTGAGAGCGAGAGCATCCACATCATAAGGGAAGTGGCGGCGGAATTCGCCAACCCCGTGATGCTTTATTCCATCGGCAAGGACTCCTCGGTAATGGTACGTTTGGCGCAGAAAGCCTTCTACCCGGCGCCCATTCCCTTTCCTTTGCTGCACGTGGACACGAGCTTCAAGTTTCATGACATGTACGCCTTCCGCGACAAGTTCTGCAAGGACATCGGCGCGGAACTGAGGATCTACCGCAACGAGGAGGCCATCGAAGCCGGGACCAATCCTTTCGATCTGGGAACGCAGAAATGCTGCGCACTCCTTAAAACGAAAGCTTTGGTCGACGCGCTGAGGTTAGGCAAATACGACGCGGCCTTCGGCGGCGCCAGAAGAGACGAGGAGAAATCCCGCGCTAAGGAAAGGATATTCTCATTCCGTGACGAAATGGGGCAGTGGGAACCCAAGAATCAGCGCCCCGAGCTCTGGAACCTCTACAACGCCAAGATCAACAAGGGCGAGTCCATCCGCGTCTTTCCGCTGTCCAACTGGACGGAGCTGGACGTCTGGCAGTACATCTACAAAGAAAACATCCCGATCGTTCCGATGTACTTCGCCAAGGAAAGGGAAATGGTCGTAAGGGACGACATGCTTATCCCGCTTGACGGCCCCATTCCCCTGAAGAAGGGCGAAAAACCCGAAAAAGTCATGTGCCGCTTCAGGACGCTCGGATGCTATCCCTGCACGGGCGCCATAAGGTCCACAGCCAAGACGGTCCCGGAGATCATCGAGGAAATGATGGTCGTCACAATCTCCGAAAGATCTACGCGCATCATCGACCACGATACGGAAGGTTCCATGGAGATCAAGAAGAGGGAAGGATATTTTTAAGATGGAAAAAAGCAAAACGATAGAAGCGTTCCTCAAGGAAAACGAGCAGAAGGAACTCTTGCGCTTCTCGAGCGCCGGCAGCGTGGACGACGGAAAGTCCACAATGTTAGGACACCTTTTGCACGATGCCAAGGGCGTTTATGAAGACCAGCTGGCCTCCATCAAGAACGCCAGCAAGCAAATGGCCAAGGGCGAAATAGACTACGCCCTCTTCACGGACGGCCTTAAGGCGGAGAGAGAGCAGGGCATCACCATCGACGTGGCCTACCGCTACTTCTCGACGCCCAAGCGCAAATTCATCGTGGCGGACACGCCCGGCCACGAGCAGTACACCAGGAACATGGCGACCGGCGCCAGCACGGCGCAGCTCGCGGTCATCCTGATAGACGCCCGCTTAGGCGTCCTTACGCAGTCAAAACGCCACCTTTTCATCTCCTCCCTCATGGGAATACCCCACATAATAGTGGCGGTCAATAAAATGGACCTGGTGGATTATTCCGAGGAAGTTTTTGCGAAGATCAAAAAGGACTTCAGCGCTTTCGCCAGGAAACTGAACATCAAGGACCTCAGGTTCGTGCCTATTTCGGCGCTCGTTGGCGACAACGTGGCCGCGCGCGACAAGGAGCACATGACCTGGTACGAGGGCGAGAGCCTTCTGGAACTGCTGGAAAACGTCTATATCGGCAGCGACAGCAACATGGTGGACCTCAGGTATCCCGTGCAGTATGTTCTCAGGCCGAACCTCAACTTCCGCGGCTTCTGCGGGCAGGTGGCTTCCGGCGTCATCAAAGTCGGCGACGAAATCATGGCGCTGCCCAGCGGCAAGCGCAGCCATGTCAAAGCCATCGTCACCATGGACGGAGACCTTGACCACGCCATTCCCGGGCAGTCTGTGACCGTAACATTGGAAGACGAAATTGACATAAGCCGCGGCGACATGCTCGTCAGGCCGAACAATCTGCCGCAAATAGACCGTCACATCGAGGCGACCTTGATCTGGATGAGCG
>JAFYIM010000044.1 GCA_017538635.1 bacterium | reverse complement strand
ATCATAGACGAACTGGAAGACCTCAAGAAGCGCTACAGCGACGAACGCCGCACCGCGCTGGCGGGCTCCGCGGACGATCTCAAGATGGAAGATCTGATCGCCAACGAGACGACCGTTATCACGGTCACGCACAGCGGATATATCAAACGCTGCCCGGTCTCCGCCTTCAGGAGCCAGCACAGAGGAGGTTCCGGTATCAGGGGCGTCGGCACGAAGGAAGAGGATTTCGTGGAGCAGGTCTTCACGGCCTCCACGCACGATTACCTCTTCTTCTTCACTTCGGCCGGAAAAGTTTACTGGCTCAAGGCTTATGAGATCCCGCAGATGCCCAGAGATTCCCGCGGCAAGGCGATCGTCAACCTGCTGCAGGTTGAGAGCGGAGAAAAGATCTCCGCTATTCTGCGCGTGACGGGCTTCAACGACACCCAGAGCATTATCCTCTGCACCAGGAAGGGCCTCGTCAAGAAGACGAAACTCAACGAATTCCGCAATATGCGCAAGAGCGGACTTATCGCCATCAACCTTGAGGACGACGACACCATCTGCACCGCCAAAATGACCGGCGGCAACGACGACGTCATCCTCTTCACCAGAAACGGCATGTCCATCCGCTTCAGCGAGCAGGATGCCAGAGACCTCGGCCGCAACACCAAGGGCGTCAGAGGCATCAAGCTCGAGAACAACGACTATGTCATCGGCATGGAAGTCGTAAGTGACGAGAACACCAGCGTCCTGGTCCTGACGGAGCAGGGCTACGGCAAGCGCACGACCTTCCACGAATACCATATCCAGCGCCGCGCCGGCAAGGGCTTGATCGCTATCAAGACGACCGACAGGAACGGCAAAGTGGTCTCCGCCTTCACGGTTGACGCGACTACCGAGATCGTCATGGTTACGCAGGGCGGGCAGCTGATCAGGACGCGCGCAGGCGAGTTCCGCGAGATCGGCCGCAACACCCAGGGCGTCCTGGCCGCCAGGCTCGATGAAGGTGATTCTTTGGTCGCCGCCGCCCGAGTCTTCACGACCGGCTTGGAGGAAGCTGAGGAAGAGGGCGAGGAAGAGTCCGGCCCGACCCAGGGTGAACTCCTCCCCGAGGACAACGAAACGGAAAAAGAATAAACTAAATATAACCGCAACAATCAGATTAAAATTATGGCAATCAAAGCTGAAATAACAACGAAAACTCCCTGCGAAGTGGTCGTGAAAGCCACGGTCGGCCAGGAAGAACTTAAAGCCGCTTACGAAAGCTCGCTAGTAAAGAACAGCAAAATGATCGAACTGCCCGGTTTCCGCCGCGGAAAAGCCCCCCGCTCTATGGTCGAGGCCAAGTTCAAGGAATACTTCGAACAGGAAGCGATGGACGACATGATCAACAAAGTCGTCAAATCCCTTGTCAAGCAGTACCGCCTGCACGTGGTCACGGAAATGAGCGTGAAGGACAAGCCGGTCTATCCCGCCGAGGGCGATTTTGCTTTCGAAGTGGAATTCGAAGTCGCCCCCAAGGTCGAGAACATCAACTACACCGGCTTGAAGCTGAAAGGCCGCAAGACGGAAGTGACCGACGAGGAAGTCGCTAAAGAGATCGCTTTGGCTGCCGAGCGTTTCGCCACCTACGAAGAAGTGAAGACCGACCGCCCGGCCAAGTTCGGCGACTGGTCCGTCTGCACTTACAAAGCGACTTTGGGCGAGAAGGAAGTCTTCAAGAGAGACTCCGCCTGGGTCGAAGTGGCTCAGGACCGCAACACCCCGGCCCCCGGCTTCTGCGCCGAGATCGCCGGCATGAAGAAAGGCGAGACCAAGACCTTCGAACTTAATTCCGGCGCTGAATTCTTCATGAAGGAATACCGCGACCAGAAACTCACTTTCACCGTCACCCTTGAAAGCATCAGGGAACGCGCGGTCCCGGAAGTGAACGACGAATTGGCCGCCAAGATCGATCCCAATATCAAGACCGTGGACGAACTCAAAGTCAAGGTCAAGGAAGCCTTCACCCAGAACAAGGCCGAGATCGAACAGAACCGCCTCTGCGAACTGGCCAGGGAACAGCTTGTCAAGAATAATCCCATTCCGCTGCCGCCTTATTTTGTCCAGGCTCAGACCAACAACATTCTGCGCCGCGAGCTGGAAAACAAGATGAGAGGCGGAATGAAGGAAGAGGAACTTCAGAAGGAAGCCGAGAATCTTAAGCCGCAGTGCGAAGAACGCGCCAAGGTTGACGTGGCTGCCGAATTCATCGTCAGCTACATCGCCGACAAGGAGAAGATCCTTTTGACCGCCGACGACATCATGCCCCGTCTGCAGGAATACGCCAGAATGTTCGGCCGTCCCGTGCAGTGGGTCTTCAGAATGTTCGAGCAGTCCGGCAAACTCGACGAATTGAGAGGCGGAATCCTTCAGGAGAAGACCCTGAAGTTCGTCGTTTCCAAAGCTGAAGTTACGGAACAATAATCAATTTGGGGGTAGCTATGCGCCGCGTGCTTTTTGCGATCGTTTTCTTTATCCTGGGAGGAGCTTCGCTTCTCATAGCCCAGAACGCCGGCTTCGTCAATTTGGAAGCCAAGGAGAAACGCGACCTGGTCACAAAGCTGATGATCGCGACCGACATGTATTCCACGCTGGATTTTTCCATCAACTCTATAGTGGCTGCCATGCCGGAGGAAATAAGGCCCAGCTTAAGGAAGGCCATAAAGACCGACGAACTCATGCGGCGCGTGATCCCCGTTTACGAACGTCATCTTAGCAAGGAGACTATCCAGGCTTTGCTTGATTTCTATCACAGCGAGCCCGGCAACGCCTGGCTCAGAGCCCAGGACGCGATCATGAAGGATACCATGGCGGTCTCCAAAGCTTATACCAGCGAGTGCGTGAAGTCGCTCACAGCCAACAAATGAGCAAGATCTACGAATTGTTTTCAACTCCCCAGGGCGAAGTAAAGCCGGCGCTCTTCATAGCGCTGTTCGTTGTCGCTCTGCTTCTGACTTTGCTCTTCACAAAGTTGGTCTTGGCCTTCGCCCTGAAGAAAAAGCTCTTCGGGCCTGTTGGCGGGCGCCACGGCGGCCGTCAGATCCCCCGTTTGGGAGGAGCGGCGCTTGTTGCGGCTTTCGCCATTACGGCCGTCCTGGCGGCTTTTCTGAATCCCACGGTAGCCAAGGAGTTCATGCAGCCGCAGACGCTGGCCATTTTCGGCGGCCTTCTTATCATGGCCGTGCTCGGCGTGGTTGACGACCTATTGCAGCTCAGCTGGGCGACGAAATTCGTTTTCCAGATCGTGGCGAGCTGCCTCGTCATAGGAAACGGCATCGTCATCGCTAAGATCACGAACCCCTTCGGCCCGACACTCGATTTCTATCCCTGGATGGCCATCGCCTTCACTTTGATCTGGCTGGTCGGCATCACCAACGCCATCAACCTTAGCGACGGTCTGGACGGACTGTGCGGAGGCATAATCTTTATCGTGGCGGCGGTCATTTTCGTCAATTCCAGGATGCTGGCGCACACCAGGCCGGAACAGTTCACGCTCTTCATTTTCCCGAGCGTCATTTGCGCCATCATTTTGGGCGCCGTCTTGGGATTTCTGCGCTACAATTTCTATCCCGCCAAGATATTTTTGGGAGACGGGGGAGCGCTCTTTTTGGGCTTTTTGGTCGCCTGCATGGCCATAAGAAGCTCGCAGATCAGCGCGACGAGCGTAGCGCTTCTCGTTCCGATCATCGCTTTGGGCCTTCCCATCCTTGACACGACGCTGGCTTTCCTCAGACGCACGGTCAGAAGGGAGAACCCCTTCCAGTCCGACGCCCAGCACATCCATCACAAGATCATGTACAGCGGTTTGACGCACCCCGAGACCGTTCTGGTTCTTTACGGCTTCTGCCTGCTTCTTGGCCTGGCCGCGTTGGCGCTCTCACTTAGGAGCAACCAGTACGCCGGGATAATTCTTGTCGTGCTGACGATCGTCATTCTCCTGGGCTTCAAAAAATTCGGTGTCCTGGATGTCACCAGGCTTTGGGGCGTAAGACGCCGCGGCGACATGGAAGAGCAGAAAAAAGATGAATAACAGTTCGCTCATTCCGCTAATAAAGGATTATCTCAAGCAGGAGATGACCCTTGGCAACTGGGATTCCATTGCGCCCGAAACTCTTCCTCCCGACCCGGGGGACGTCAAGGCTTACCTCGCCAAGAAAACCGCCGCCTCCAAAAAACCGGACAGTAAAGTCGAGAGCGAACCTCTCAGCAAGTTCAGGGAACCATTCAAGATCGGTTCCGGAAGCAAGGCGGAAGAACTGAAGCGCCTCAGGGAATACGCCCTCGGCTGCAGGCAATGCGCCCTCTGCAAGACTAGGAGCAACCTGGTCTTCGGCAGCGGGGACCCCGAAGCTAAGATCATGTTCATCGGCGAAGCGCCCGGAGAAGACGAAGATCTTCAGGGCGAACCTTTCGTGGGCAGGGCCGGCGAACTTCTGACGGACATCATAGAAAAAGGCATGAAGATCCCGAGAAAGAGCGTT
>JAFYIM010000043.1 GCA_017538635.1 bacterium | reverse complement strand
TGCGGACTGCCGGTCATCGCCACCAACTGGAGCGCCCAGACGACCTTCATGAACAGCTACAACGCCTATCCTCTGCAGGTCAAGAAACTAATTCCCGCCGTGGCGAAATGCCCATACTACAAGGGCTTCAAATGGGCTGAGCCGGATGCCGACCACTTGTCAGCTTTAATGCGCCATGTCTTTGAGAATCAGGAAGAGGCGCGCGCTAAGGGCGCAAGGGCGGCCGCGGATGTAAGAGACAACTGGACCTTCACGCACACCGCCGCCAGGATCGCCAAGCGCCTTTCCGACATTCAGAAGAAAGACCTTTCCTTCCCGGCTTACGTTCCTTATCCCGCCAAGAAGAGAGTGGCCCTGGACGTCAGCCGCGGCATAGGCGAGCAGATAACCGGTATTGGTCGTCATATCCTGAACCTTGCCAGAGGACTGGGGGAATATCCGCCCGAGGATATGGAGTTCACATTGATGCCCGGCTTCACTACTTTCACTCATCCGGAATATCTGACGCGCTTTGATTTCATTTGTCCGGACGCCAAGACTCTGAATCTCTGGCGCGGCGTGACGCCGGCTTTCGTCTCTTCCGAATCGACCGTTCCGGGGACAGATCTTGTCCATTCCACCGGCTGGACCACTCCTGAATTTGATGGGCCCATTCTTTCCACCATTTACGATCTCTCTTTCCTGACGCACCCCCATTTCCACACGAAGGAAACGATCGAGTTCTGTACCAAGAACATTAAGGAATCCATAAAGAAAGGCGCTTTCTTCACCTGCATCTCCGAGCATACCAGGCGCGACCTGATGGAGATCCTGAAGGTTCCCGCGGAACGCTGCGGCGTGAACTACTGCTCCTATGACGAACGAAAATTCAAGCGTGCGAGCATTGACCAGATCACGGAAGTAAAGAAGAAATACAAACTTCCTGAGCGCTTCGCTCTCTTTTTGGCCAGCATGGAGCCGAGGAAAAATCTTGCCACTGTCGTGGAAGCCTGGCTTGGTGAAAATATCGCGCTTCCCCTTATCGTGGCGGGCGCCCAGGGCTGGCTGAACGACAAGCTGAAAGAAAGAATTGATAATTCCAAGGGCCGCATAGTCCCGATAGGCTACGTTGACGAAAACGATCTGGCGAGTCTTTACAGCGCGGCGCGTCTTCTGGTCTATCCTTCCATTTACGAGGGCTTCGGGCTCCCGGTTCTGGAGGCCATGGCCTGCGGCACGCCCTCCGTCACAACGAACGTCGCATCCTTGCCAGAAGTGGCCGGAAACGCTGCGCTTTTAATAGACGATCCCAAAGACATCAGCGCTCTCGCCCAGGCAGTAGTGAAACTTGACGGGGACGAAAGTTTAAGGAAGACCTTACTGGAAGCCGCGCCCGCCCAGGTCGCCAAATTCTCTCTGAAAAAGACCACGGCGGAAGCTCTTGAGCAATACCGCGCCATACTTGAAAAAGGGAGGTTGTATTAATGCCTGAGTATAAAGATTTTGATATGCGAGTAGAAGAGATGGAAACGGAGCAGCTTCTGCGCCGGGTGAAATTCCATCTGGAAAACCCTGACGCCAAGGAGAGCCGGCCTGCTATGGAAACGCCCAAGGCGGCCGATTTCGACAATCTCCATCTCGGCAACGAGATGTATTTCCAGCTTGACTACGCCGCCAAGATCTACGACCCCAGA
>JAFYIM010000398.1 GCA_017538635.1 bacterium | reverse complement strand
GCTGTAAGAATGCGCTGACATTCGGGATAGTCGAAATCCGCCGAGAGGATCCAGGTGCTGACTTCTTTCTCAGGAGGCATACGGTTCTCCTTCTCTCAGCAGATCGCGCGCTTCTTTGACGTCGTGGACTCTCAGAAGCGTCGCTCCTTTTGCGAGCGCGATGCGGTTCGCCCTTATCGTTCCCGGTAATCCTGAATTGCTCTCGCTTTCCGGCATCGCCGGGTCGGGCCTGGTGAAGCGCTTCCTCGAGGCACCGAACATAATGCGGCCGCCCGGAGCGGAAAGTTTGTCAAGCTCTTCAGTGAGACGCCAGTTGGCTTCCATTGTCTTTCCGAAGCCGAGGCCAGGGTCCCAAGCGATGCAGTCTATGGGAAGACCGGTCTTTAATAATTCCGCAGTTTTTTCTTTAAGGAACGCCTCGACTTCAGACGTTTTGATATCCGCGTTCTGCCCGCTGGCAAGATCCTTGGGCGAATGCATCAGAATGAAGCCGGAGCCGGTTTCCGCCGCGACGGAGGCCATTCTCTTGTCGCTCAGCGCCGAGACGTCGTTGATAACGTCAGCGCCCATGTCAAGCGCGATCTTCGCAACATTCGCTCTTCTGGTGTCGATGGAAAGCAAAATGTCCGGGAAAACTTCCTTGATCATTTCAAGGGCCGGGAAAAGCCTTCTCCCCTCCTCCGCTTCGTCTATAAGAGCGGAGCCGGGGCGCGTCGATTCGGCGCCCAGGTCAAGCATGCCGGCGCCGGCGCTTATCAAAGATTTTGCTCTTTCGAGAGCCGCTTCCGGAGTCGTATTGCGGCTGTTGGCGTAAAAGGAATCCGGCGTCAGATTTAAGATCCCGACGATCAGAGGACGTTCAAATTTTACGTCCTTTCCCTTTAAGCGCCAACTGAAACTAAGCATTACTCTCCTCCGCTCTCCTTGTGTTCCGTTGGTTCGGCCGGTTCATTTGGCGCTTGCTCGGGAGTCTGCTCCTGCTTTTCGCGCTCCAGTTCGCGGCCCTCTAAGATGTCTTTGACTTCGGAGCCTTCCAGCGTCTCGTATTTCAAAAGCGCCTCTGAAAGCTTGTCCAGCGCTTCGCGGTGATCAGTCAGGATGCGCTTGGCTTCCGACTTGGCCTTCAGGATGAAAGCGTTGATCTCGCTGTCTATGAGATTCGCGGTCTCGTCGCTGTAATCGACCTGGCGGCTAACTTCGCGTCCCAGGAAAAGCGTTTCCTCCCTTTGCCCGTAAACGCGGGGCGAAAGCTTGTCGCTCATGCCCCACTCGCAGACCATGCGGCGCGCGATCTCAGTCGCTCGCTTGATGTCGTTGCTCGCGCCCGCCGTGATGTCGCCGAAGACGATCTCTTCGGCCACGCGCCCGGCATAGAGGGAAACAAGGATATCTTCCAGCTCGGCTTTCGAGCGGTGCATCCTGTCTTTTTCGGGCATGGAGAAAGTGGCGCCCAAAGCCTGGCCTCTCGGAATGATCGTGACCTTGTGCACCGGGTCGCCCTTGTCTGACAAAGCCATGACTATGGCATGCCCGCTCTCATGGACCGCCGTTATCTTCCGGTCTTTCTCATCCAGCGCCAGGCTCTTGCGTTCCCTGCCGAAGCAGACTTTGTCCCTGGCGGCTTCGAAGTCCGCCATCGTAACTTCCTCATGATTCTGCCTGGCGGCCCAAATGGCCGCTTCGTTCACAATGTTCTCCAGCTCGGCGCCGGAAAGGCCCGGCGTCTGCTTCGCCACGCTTGAAAGATCAACGTCGGCGGCCAGTTTGACCTTCTTCGCATGGACTTTTAGGATCGCCTCGCGCCCCTTGAGATCGGGAATGTCCAGAATCACCTGGCGGTCGAAACGGCCCGGCCTAAGCAGCGCCGGATCCAGAACGTCGGGCCTGTTGGTGGCGGCGATGATTATCACGCCGTCGTTCTGTTCGAAGCCGTCCATGCCGACTAAAAGCGCGTTCAGTGTCTGTTCCCTTTCGTCGTTGCCGTTGCCGAGTCCGGAGCCTCTGTGGCG
>JAFYIM010000397.1 GCA_017538635.1 bacterium | reverse complement strand
TTCCGTTATCGAACCAAAGAAGCTTGCCATGTCTTTCTCCGCCCACGCCGAAAATGCCCTGCACCAGCGCGCCGTAAGTCTCGATTACTACGCCTTCCTCCTCCATGATCTCAACGATCTCGCCGGAAATGTAAGCGTGGCAGGAAATGGGTTTCGGAACGCCCCTGACGCCGATGTTGCCGGAGAGTTTCGAGATATATTCCAAGGACCCGTCGATGGGAGACGTGACGTTGTTGGTTATGAGGTTGAAGAAGACTGTTCTGGTCGCCAGCAGCTCTTCCTTTTTAACAGCGTCGCCGGCTTTCTTCAGAACGAATTTCTCAAGCTGGTCCGGTCCGCAGCCAAGGATGTTCGCGGCTTTCACGACCGCCAGCGTTCCCGGGAGATCGACTCTCGCGACAACGGTCTCGGGCTCGACTTTGTCCCCAAGCTTCACCACCACCTGCCCTTTGACCGGCAGGCGGCGCGTCTTTCTTATCTTAACGTGCGGGCTTATCGTAAGCCCCGGAGTAAATGCGTTTCCCATAATTTATTCCAGCGGCAGATTGAGCGCCTTGTAATCCCTCAGTCTGCGGTTAGCGTTCATCTTTTGGTCGTTGTCGAAAACGAGAGGCCTGCAGCGTCCGTCCAAGATAAGTCCGGCGCAGCCGCCGATAACTTCCGTTTCCATCAATTTTCCGTTGCCTTTGCCAACGTTGAAGCGTCTGGTCGGGAAGATCTGCACCCTGGCTTTCTTGCCGGTCGGCAGAGGCACTCTCAGAAGGTCTCCGCTCTTCACGGTGATCTTCTCTTCCCTGCCGTCAATTTTGACAAGCACGTCCATGACTTTCGCGCCTTCCTTGGCAACGCCGACCGGCGCGATGGCCGTTCCGAGGACGATCATGCAGTCCTTGGCGAAGACTTCCCTGGCCGCCGTAGGATTGAGCTGCGACATCACGCCCAGCTGCGGCATCATGAAAATGGAGTCCACCGCCAGTTGCGTCACGCCCTCAAGCTGGAAAGCGTCCAGCATCATCAAAGCGGACTGCGTCCTGTCAGGCGCATGCGAAAGAACGCCGCCCGAACCGATGCAGAGGTCGAGCTTCATGAGATCGACCAAAACGGATTGATCGTTGTCCAAAGCCGAACCGATGTCTCCGTCAGCGTCTTTCTGATTGGCCGCCACATCGACCGCCAGCGACCTGTGGTGGATCAAAGAAAGCCTCAAAGCTTCCCTGGCCGCGGCCTGCTCGATGTAAAGCTCTTCTTTTGTCTCCGGGATGGTCGTGGGACGAATCATCTTGTTGCGCAAAATATCTCTCAAAACGCGCACGTCGAATTCAAACGGCAGCCAGCGCAAAATATTCCCGACGCCGCTTTCCGCCATCACGTTGCAAAGGCTGTAGCTCATGCCGTAGTTGGCGGAAACCGTCCTGTGGAAGTGTCCGCCGAAAACGGAGAAGACGTCCGTCGTGGCGCCGCCGATATCGACCGCCAGGACGTTCTGATTCCTTTCCTTGGCCACTTCCTGAATTATGATGCCAACCGCCGTCGGCGTCGGCATAATGTCGGCGGACGTGATCTCCATCAGCTTAGGATAGCCCGGCGCCTGCTGCATGACGTGTTCCAAGAAGAGGTCGTGGATCGCCTGGCGCGCCTCCACCACGTCTTCTCTGTTAAGGTCGGGCCTGACGTTGTTGACGTGCCTTATGGAGCACACTCCGCCCAGCATATCCTCGACCACGTCTCTCGCTTCCACGTTGCCGCTGAAAATGACCGGCAGGTTGAAGCCCTGCCCGAACCTC
>JAFYIM010000396.1 GCA_017538635.1 bacterium | reverse complement strand
TCCTCAGTTCGATGTGGTCGATGCCGGTCTTTTTAAGATTCTCCGGGGAGTTCTCTCCCCTGGGCTTGATCCTGACAGGGAGGTAAAGTTCGTGGGCGGAATAAAGCGCGCCGCTCTTCACATACGCTTCGGCGCTCTTGACGTAATCGTTTATCGACGAGTAGTCGAGGACCGGGATGAAGGTGTTCCAGTAGCCTTTGCTCCCGCTTCTGGGCGAGGCGTCCTTGTTGAGCGCGAGGCCCGGCTTCTTTTTGTCAAAGGAGCGGTCGTAAAGGGGGCTCGCGGCGGTAAGAAGGACTAAGAGCCAGCTGTAACGGGAGAGCTGTTTGAATAGTCTGAGATAAAGGTCGTTTTTTGATTCGGCTTGCTTTTTGAAAAACTCATCCCGGAAGGAAAAATTGAAGTGGATGCCGGAATAGAGCATGATCCTCTTGCCGTAGCGTTTTTCCAGGAAGGCCCGGTAGTCGTATTCAAAAGAAAGCTTGCCTTTATATTGGGCGATGGGAATTTCCTTTTCGCTCTCGAAGTAAGGCGGGTTGGAATAAAGCCAGAGCGTCTCGCCTCTTTTGGCGATGGTTTTCCTTGCGTAGGCGTCAAGTTTTCCCAAAGCGTTGAGGGCGCCTTTCACGGAATCGCAGACCGGCGTGATTATTTCCAGCTGGTTCTCGCAGAAATCCCTTGAAAGGTGCTTTGATCTGAAAGGATGCGGTGAAAGGGCTAAGCGCCCTGCGCTAGTTACGCGCAGAGTTTCCCTTTCCAAGCCGAAATAGCCTTTGAATATGTCGCTTTTGAATTTCATTCAGTCCTTTTTCTATTATATCACCGCATAACGCTCGACAAACTCTTTAATGGGCTTTCCCTCCCCGAGGCCGGCAAGCAATTCCTTGGCGGGGTTAGTTAGCTTTTCCGCACGCTCGAAGAGCGCCTTGAGGAAGACCTCCTCTCCGAAGCCTCTTTTTTGAAGGCCGCTTTCCGAGAGGGCGAGGATCCTTAGCAGCTGCTCTTTTACTTTGCGCTCGTCTGCGAAAGAAGGAAGCTTTCTGGCGGAGAAAAGATGCTGCAAACTCGCGGCGTCATAGCCTTTGCCGTAGATGACATTATCCTTTTCCAAGAGCTCCTTAAGATCCGGCAGTTTCTCTATGAGTCCGGTGTGGAAAGCCGCCACCGTCATGCTGTCTTTTATGGGCTGGCAGCAGGCGCTCCGGTATTCCACGGTTCCGCGGTAGGTGAGATCCTCCAGTTTGAAGGTCCTGAGATACTTGATGTCCTCTATCTGCGGAACGATCGTTTTGACGCGGTATCTTTTGCCGTCAAAATACCTGCCGGTCAGGCTGTCCAGCTTGAAATATTCGCTTACGGGGACCGGATCGAAGTCAAAGTACTTGCCGTCGCGCTCGACGCAGTAGATGCTCGTCTTTTTGATATAGGCCACCAGGTCGTCAACGCTCTTCAAGGCTTTGTCGAAGAGCCCCACGTTCCTTTTGTTGTAGCCGTGCATGCTTTCTTCCCAGAAGATATTCCTGGAGCACAGAAGGTCGGGGTATTCTCTTGAGGGCGAGTTCGCGAAAAGCAGTATCTTGTAGGGCTCGAGGAGCCCGAAGACGTTCAGGGTGTCTGTAAGGTCGTCGAAATTAACGTCGAGCTGGACCTGGGAAGCGCTGGTGAAGGTCCCAAAATCCGGGCGGGTGTGGAAATGCCTCCCCTTCTCTCCAACATGGTTTTTGTAAGACTTCAAGTAATGCAGGAGCATCCTGTAGCGCTCGCTGGGGATGGGGTAGTTGTGGTTTATGTTGTAATTGGGATTGACGCCCATGCCGGTCACGGTATGCCCGTGGCGCTTGAGATATTTCGCGACGTAGGCGTAGTATTTGTCGAAGCTCTCCTTGATCTCGAAAATGGTCCGGCGTTTCCCCATGGAGAATTCAAGGTTGGAATAGCTGCAGTCAAAGGAAAGGGAGTCGCCGCTTTTACCTTCGATCAAATTGTAAGGCTCGCCTTCGCTGTCCTTGGAAGCGACTTTGAAAGAGAAATGCTTGCGGAAG
>JAFYIM010000395.1 GCA_017538635.1 bacterium | reverse complement strand
TAGTTTTCGGCTAGCCAGCATTTGGCGGTGCCGTAATTGGCGCCCGGACAGACGACGAAATAGTTTTCCCTCAATCCCGCCGCATACTCTTTGGCTTCCTCAGGGATTTTGATATCGGCGTCCAAGGTGTGATCGACAGTATGGTGCACGAGCTTCTCGACAAGGTAAAGCTGGCAGTGCGGCTGCTGCTCGCCGTCCAGGTGATGCGGGAAGGGCACTTTGCGATTGAGAAGCATTCCGCGGTGATACGTTCCCCAGCCCATGCGGCGCTTTATCCTGGCTATGAAGGGAACGAGGGCGGCGTCGAAAGAATTGGGCAAAATAAGCGCCAGGTCAAAATTCATGGGCTTAAGCGCCTGGCCAAGATCCCAACGGTCATCAAGGCCTTTTAAGCCTTTGCCTATCTCGAAAGGAAGAACTTCGTCGATGTATGGGCACATCCGCCAGACATCCGCCACCGACTTCTTGGCCAGGACGGTAATGTGCGCGTTGGGGCGGAACCTTCTCAACTCCCTCATGGCCGGCATCGCAAGCACGCAGTCGCCGAGCCAGTTCGGAGACCTAACCAGGATCTTGTAGGGAGTGAAATCCGCCATCATTGCTCCTTGAATTCCGGATGGAGTTTCGTATAGCTCTTGCGCCACTTGCGGTGGGCCCAGAGGTAGTTTTCAGGCGCCCTTCTGATTTCCTGCTCTAAGCAGGACATCGCGCGCTGCGTCGCTTCCCTGATGTCCTTTTCAGCGTCGTCAGTCTCAGCGACGAAGAAAGGCTCGTAAACATAGGCCTGGAAATGGTGGTCGGGCAGTTCCCGGCAGAAGGCCGGAACTATCGGGCAGTGCGTCATGCGCGCCAAAGCGGCCGCGGCTCCTGTAGTGGAGCATACTCTGCCCATGAAGACCGTCGGCACGCCGCCCTTGCCGGCATACTGGTCGGCCACGAGTCCGATCTCGCCGCCTTTCCTCAAGGCCCTTATAAGCGGACGCAGGGCGTCTTTCTTGCTGACGAGCTTAAGGCCGATCTTGACCCTGATGGCGGCGATATGCCTGTAGATAAGCTTATTGCGGAAGGGGCGCCCGACGGCCGTGAAGTCGCCGCCCAAAAGCGTGCTGGTCCAGCTCTGCGTTTCCCAGTTGCCGTAGTGCGCCGTGAAATAAACTATTCCTCCGCTGCCCATGGCGTGAGCCTTGGAAATGCGGTCAACATGCATGCATTCGAAGCCGCTGGGGATTCTCTTGATGAGCCGCGGCATGATAAGAACGCCAATGGCCACGCGCATAAGATTCCTGAAACTGGCTTTGGCGATGCGCCTCACTTCCTCTTTGCTCTTTTCCGGGAAAGCATGCCTGATGTTGTCGATGGCTATGGCGCGCTTTTTCACACCGAGGAAATAAGCGATGTTTCCAAGAATGTCCGCCGCCTTGTAGCAACTGTCTATGCTTATTTTCGAGCAGACATATTTCAGCGTGAGGAAAATGGAATAACCTATGAGCCCGACGACGTAGGCTGTTTCAATAACGACGATGATCCAGCCAAGAACTCCCGTAGCCACGAACTTCTCGCCCAGGAGCCACTGCAGACCGGTCGCGGCGGCGGCTTCCTTATCGTAGGGCCAGATGCG
>JAFYIM010000394.1 GCA_017538635.1 bacterium | reverse complement strand
TTCTACGTCAATGTGGTCAAGGGATTGAAGGATAGAGGGCTGTAAGCGTATTGCTGTTTTGACGTGATTGAGACCTGTGCATTATTGCAATGCGGGTTGAACGTGTTACAATATTAATGAATGAAAGGAACGCAAGATATTTCTCATTTTGCGCAAACAAAAACCCCGAAGCGGCAACTTCGGGGTTTTCTTTCGCCATTTTTTGCGAGGTGGCTTAAGCCTCAGGCTAGGCTGCTTTTACTGTCTCCGGTCTAGCCATTTGCTGATAGCGTTAGCAATTACGCCAGCCATTACCGAGGACAAGAATGAAAGGAAATTTCTCATATGCTTACCTCCTTTCCACCGCCGTGTAGGAGATAGCAGCAAATTGATTATATTTGGTTGAAATAGCAATTAGAATAGTTCAAGCAAAAGTTGAGACTAAATGGCACTATATGAGACTAAACAGGACTTTCTGGATGTTTTTCGTAAGCATCAACAAAAACTACACCAATGATAAAGGCGCCCATTACATAAAGCGCCTTTTTCATATCTATATCGACCGGGTATTGTTTTATTTCTCTTTCTCAGCCAGCTCGGCGATCGTGTACTTCTTGAAGAACTTCTCCATTGTTTCCGAAAAGTCTTTCCACATCGGGAGCGTGACGCAGGAATTTTCGCGGTCGCACTTGGGAGCATGAGGGTCCATGCAGGCGACGACATAGAAGTCGTTTTCGGTGACGGAGATGATGTCCCAGGCGGTGATGTCCTTTGCGTCGCGGGCGAGCTTGTAGCCGCCGTTCTTGCCGCGGAGGCCCTTAACCAGGCCGTTCTGCACGAGCATCTTGATGATCGACTCCAGGTATTTCTCGGACAGGTGCTGTCTTTCGGCGATGCCGCTTAAGGTGACGTAAGAGTCACTGCCGTACTTTGCGATATCTATCATTACGCGGAGAGCGTAGCGTCCTTTTGTTGATATGACCATGCGGGAAACCTCCATGAAGGCTATATATAAACCCATTATACAAGAGGGAATATCAAAGTGCTCTACACATTTCCCGAAAAGTGCGAAAAAAGAGATTTCCGGGCAAGAAAAAAGCGGTTTAACACTGTTAAACCGCTCTGTTTGTGGCTTTTTGGGGTGGACCGCCAGCTTGGACCGCCGGCTTGGACCGCCGGCCCTGCTTTTCAGTCGATGCCCTTGACCTCGCCGTCCTCTTTGAACTTTTTCCAGGACAGGGACCCGTTGTAGGCGAACTCGCCCCAGATCTCGCGGAGCTTTTCACCGACGCGCTGGGAGACCGGATCGTCAATTGAGATGTAGGCGTTGGACTTGCCGAACAGGAGCGGGAGCTCGCATGCGTGACAGCAGCCGGATCCTGCCTTGAGCATGTTGGGCGTCTGGTAGCGGTATTCGTAGACCCAGGCGTCGCCTGCCATATTGCGCGCGATGTCGTAGGCGGGGTTTCTGTAGAACGTGGCAGTGAAGTCGTCGGCCATGTAACGGTGGGCGCCTTTGCCGGGGCGGAACTTGAACTTGAACCAGTAGGCGGCGAGAGGGAGCGCCATGTTGGGAATGTTCTTGACGAAGAGGTCGCCTTCCTGGCTGGTCGT
>JAFYIM010000393.1 GCA_017538635.1 bacterium | reverse complement strand
AACTTCGAGATCACCTGCGGCATCTCCGAATTCGAAGCTGTCAAGAAAGCTCTTGAAGACGCCAAGATCGACTACATCGAGGCCAACCTCGAGCAGATCCCTGCCTCCACCGTCGACGTCAACGATGTCAAGACTGCCAAGCAGGTCCTGACGCTTATAGACGCCCTTGACGAATTGGACGACGTGCAGAACGTTTACGCCAACTTCAAGATGGAAGATTCCATCATGGAGCAGGCCTCCGAGGAATGAGCGACCCTTCTTACCAAAGAAGGACCAAACATCCTACTCTTAGCGTCACGCACTACAAAGACACCATTTATCTTTACTGCGACGGCGCTTGCAAAGGCAATCCCGGACCCGGTGGGTGCGGGATCGTCCTTCTCTATAACCAGTACAGGAAGAACTTCAGAGTCTATCTCGGCGACGAGGTGACCAACAACATCGCCGAGCTCGAGGCCGTCAGATTCGGTCTTTCCGCCATAAAGGACAAGGAAAAAGCCATCATCATCTGCTCGGACAGTACTTACGTCATAGGTCTTATGACGAAAGGCTGGACGCCGAAAGCGAATATCGAGATGGTCGAGGCGCTGAAGCAGTACCTGAAAGAATTTCCTAAACTGAGTTTCCTCCAGGTGCCCGGCCACTCACGGGTGCCTGAGAACGAAGACGCCGACAAGATCGCCAGTTTTGCCTGCAAAGTGAAAGGCGAAGTCGGCGTCCTTAAGGAAACGGACGTTCCGCAGACGGAAAAAGCTAAGAAGCCCAAACCCCAGAAAGCTCACAAGGCAAAACAAAAGGCTGAAGACGATTACAAAGATCCCTATTACGACGACAGGGGCGACAAGGAACTGGAGGACCCTGACAGCGATGAGATAAGGAAACTGGTCGAGGAGGAGATGGCTTACGAGGACTTCGAGGAGGCGGAGAAAAAAGGCCGTCTCAACGAATGGGGGATAGAGGAATATTAAAGGCGAGCGCAAAGCTCGCTTTTTTTATGGTAAAATTAATATGTAATATAATTCAGGAGAAATTACCATGAAAAAGATCACATTCCTGCTGCTTCTTTCCGCCTTCGCGCTCTTCGCGGAGGATCCCTCTCCCGCGCAGGGACACTACGAGCTTTCGCCGCTGGACTGGAAGGGCAAAATCACACTTTCTTTGACCGGTTATTTGCCAGCCGAAGGTCTCAGTGAAGTCTTGTCAAACGGAATTATTGGCCTTTACAACCTTAACGACGATATCTTTGTCGGTATGAAGGTGGTTCCTGAGATGCAAAAGAACAATTGTGTTTTTCGGGATAAGTATTCTGAGTTCATTTATAAAAGCAAAAGCGGAAAGTTCACTTATAAGGATCGTTATGCAGAGGATTGGCTCTCTATCTTAACTTACAACGCTGAAGCTGACATGTATTATTCCAATCCTCTTGCACAGGGGATCGGAAAAATAAAAGGACAGGGAAAGATCAACGTCCCCTTGATGCCGTATTTCAACGATGATTACGGCATAACGCTTTTTAATTCCGACACAAGCAAGACTTTCGCGGTTTCCGACTCCATCGTTACCATGATGGACGGCGGCAAGAGTTTTTCTTTAAGCGATGAACCTTACAAGGGGACAAAAGTGAAAGTTACTGTAAAGAAAACCACCGGCAAAGTCACCTATAAAATGAAGATTAAGAAGGAACCCAGCAATCCGAATTACACTTCCCTCGTGCCAAGCCTGATCTGGTTTGTGGAAGATCCCATCGAATTACAAAAATAAATAGGTTAAATAATGAAGAAAATTATTATCCTCACAGCGTTGACTTCTTTTTCAATTTTTGCCGATCCTGGCTTGATCATGCTTGAAAAAGCGACGATTGATCCGACGGTGCCAACTGTCAACAATAAAGCATCCGTCTGCTCACCATCAACTTTTGGCACGAGCCTGTACATAGTGCAGCCTGAAGTTAATTTTACCGCTGAGGAACGCAGGGAAGCTGAAAAACTTGGTATCATTTTCCGGGGCAATATTCCGCCCAACGCCTATCTTGTTGAAGCGTCAGAAAAAGATCTTGCGGTGCTGAAGGAAAAGTTCTCGCTTCTCTACGCCGGAGAATATCTGCCGGAATACAAACTGCTCTATCCCGGCGCTGACGAAGCAAGTGTCAATGCGGTGGGCGAAGAAATCTCCTATCCCGTTAAAGTCGGCACTTTCAGAAAGGAATGTCTTCCCGATATCGTGAAAGCGTTGGAAGCTTTGGGGGCGCCGGATATTGCGGAAGTCAGCGGCACCCTGGAGCCCTGCGTCAGGACGAAACTTACGAACAGTGAGGCAAATGAGATCGCAAAAAGGGGGGACGTTGCTTTCATCGAGCCTTACGCTCTGGCGAAACCTTTGAACGACGTCGCAAAGAGCGGAAAACTCGCCAATCTTGAAGATCTTCAGTTGGCTGGCTACACCGGAAAAGGTCAGATCGTCTGCATCCAGGACACGGGCTTGGACAACGGCGATATTGCGAACATTCATCCGGATTTCAAGGACAAAACCATTATCGGACGCGCCACTACTGAAGTCGCCCTGGAGCGCGGCTCTTACGACGATTGGGGCGACAATGACGAGCACGGCACGCACGTGTGCGGTTCCGCCGTCGGCACGGGCGCAGCCAGCGGCGGCCAGTACCGCGGCATGGCGCCCGACGCTTCGCTTTTCATTCTGGCCGCCGGCAGGAGCGACGGATATATCGGAGTCGGCAACAAGGCGGATCTTACGAACACTTACCATTCCGGCTGCCGCGTCATGAACAACAGTTGGGGCATTACCAGCGATGGCTATTACAGTTCGGAAGCGCGTTTGTACGACTTTTTGATCTGGGCGTACAAAGACTACACCGTCTGCTTCTCCGCGGGGAACGAAAACAGAAAAATGACGATCCCTGTGGACAGCACTATGAACGAAGCCTCTTCTGCCAAAAACGTTATCACGGTCGGCGCGGCGGAAAACTACCGCCCGGAACAGGGCGAAGACGCCAAGCCGGACGACGGCGAGCATCAGGGCATGGCCTGGTTTTCATCCCGCGGCCCCTGCCGCGACGGCAGGATCAAGCCGGATGTTGTGGCTCCCGGCACTTACATTGTGTCGACACTGTCCAGCACTGAAAAAACTTCCGTGAGGGAAGATTATTATTGCTTTATGTCCGGCACCAGCATGGCGAGCCCCATAACGGCCGGCTGCTGCGCCGTTATCAGGGATTATCTTAAGCAAAAGTACGGGATCGCTTCGGCCAGCGCCGCGCTTGTGAAAGCGATCCTTGTCACAGGCGCCCGCACGCTTTTGCCCGGCCAGTACAAGGACGAGTTTCCTGACGCCAGGCCGAACCCTGTTGAAGGGCACGGGCACATCAACATCAAGGGAAGCCTGGAGCCCACGGACGGAAAAATGTTCTTCGACGAATTTACTCTCACCAAGACCGGACAGGCCGTGACAAACGTCTATCACAAGGACGCGCAGTGCGATCTGAATGTCGGGCTCGTTTGGTCAGACTATCCGGGCTCGACAGGCGCGTCCAAAGTTCTGGTGAACGACCTTGATCTTTACGTGATAGACCCTAACGGCATTAAGCACAGTTTGCACGACCACCTTAACAACGTGGAGGTGCTGCACATCTACGATTGCGCGCCCGGCGATTACAAGTTGATCGTGAAAGCCAACAACGTCATGCAGGGCCCCCAGCCCTGCGCGCTTGTTTTCCACTACCGTGCGGGAGAACGCACCACCGGCAAGGGATATTATACGTTCAAGCCACTGGATTGGAAAGGTACCCTCAGTTTTTCTCTAAAGGGATCGCTGGGGATCAAGGGATTTTCAGCGGTTCAAACGACAGGATATATGGGGATCTTCAACAACGCTAAAGACGTCTTTGTGGGCCTTAGATTCAACCCGAAGAAAGTGAAGAACAAAATCACTGTGAAAGATAAAACTTTCTCCTTCACTTACTCGACCAAAAACGACAAGTTCTCTTACCGCGACAAATGTTCCACAAATCAGATCTCTTTTCTGACTTACGACGGCAGCATGACCTATTACACCCCGCCTGACAAGGCCAGTATAAAGGGCAAAGGGACGATGCTGGGCGATTTTAAGAACGAGTTCAATGAAGAATCGGAGATAACCCTTATCAACAGTAAGGAAGACCGCACAATTATTGTGGGTGATTCTCTTGTCCGGGGAGAGGACAAAGGCAATAAGATCGTTTATTCAGGCGTTTCCAAGGATGGAAATACTGCAGTAAAGGCCAGCGTGAAAAAGAAAAACGGCAAATTTAATTTCAAGATGAAGGTTACTTCACCTGGAGACGGCGCAAATTTGCCATCCCTTATGCCGGCTCTCAGCGTTTTGGTCTTGGACAACAGCGCAGAATAATTTAAGAAATATACTTAAGGAACCAAAAATGAAAAAACTCGCTCTTTTAACCGCGTTCATTTCCCTAACCCTTATAGCTGATCCCGGCAAGATCAAGCTTATCAAGGCGACCATCGATCCGGGCGCTCCGGCCGTCAACAGTCTGCAAGCTCCCGTTTGCACTCCGACAGCGGACGGCACGCGCCTTTACATCGTGCAGCCTCTTTGCAATTTTACGCCCGAGGAACGCGAAGAGGTTAAAGCCCTCGACGTCACGATCCAGGGCAACATTCCGCCCAACGCCTATTTCGTCGAGGCGGGGGAATCCGAACTGGCCGCTTTGAAAGAGCGTTTTTCCCTGCTTTACGTCGGTGAATATCTGCCTGAGTACAAAATGACGTATCCCGGAGCCGCTGTGGCCAGCGTTTCCGCAGCCGGCGAAGAGGAATACCATCCCGTGCAGGTCGGCACCATCAGAAAGGAATATCTTCCCGCGATAAAAGAAGCGCTGGAAAATGTCGGCGCAAAAGAGGTGGAAGAGCTCTTCAACACGCTGGAACCCTGCGTGAAGGCGCTCGTCACGAACAGCCAGGCCTATGAAATAGCGAAGAGGGGAGACGTGGCTTTCATAGAGCCCTATGCCGAGGAAGAGATCTGCAACGACGTCTCCAGATCCGAATTCTTGTGCAACGTTGACGATCTGCAGCTGGACGGCTACACCGGCAAAGGACAAATGGTCTGCATTCAGGACACCGGCCTCGACAACGGCACCACCGACCAGATCCATCCGGACTTTTTGGGCAAGAACATAAAGGGTCGCGCCACCACCGGCATCGCCAACGAAAGAGGTTCCTATGACGACTGGGCCGACGCGGGCAACCACGGGACCCACGTGGCCGGCTCGGCGGTCGGCAACGGCGCCGCCAGCGACGGCCAGTTCCGCGGCATGGCCTGCGAAGCGGACATTTTCTGCCTGTGCGCCGGACTTAGGAGCGGATATATCTATTCCGGCAACGAGGACGACCTTGTCAACACTTACAACGAGGGCGCCCGCGTCATGAACAACAGCTGGGGCAGCAACTCGGACGGCTACTACGGAAGCGGCGCGCGCCTCTACGACAAGGTCATCTGGGATCACCCGGACTACACCATCTGCTTCTCAAGCGGCAACGGCAACAAGAAGATCGACCTGCCCACCCAGAGCGCCATCATGTACGACTCCTCCGCCAAGAACATCATAACGGTGGGCGGTTCCGAGAACTGGCGTCCGAAACTGGCGACGGAATGCGAGCCCTTCGACGGCGTGCATCAGGGCATCGCGGACTTTTCCGCCAGGGGCCCCTGCGCCGACGGCCGCACCAAGCCGGACGTCATCGCCCCGGCCACCGGCGTCTATTCGACTTTGGCCAGCGCCGACAAGACCAGCACCAGATCCCAATACTACACCTACATGGGCGGCACGTCTATGGCGAGCCCCATCGCGGCCGGCTGCGCGGCGGTGGTCAGGGATTACCTCACCAACAACAGGCACGTTGAAAGCCCCAGCGCCGCGCTGGTGAAATGCGTCATGTGCGTGGGCGCCAGGTCGCTTTTCCCCGGCCAGTACGACCGCTTCATGGAGATTCCTCCCGAACGTCCGAACAACGTGGAAGGCAACGGGCACGTGAACGTCAAAGAGAGCCTTGAGCCTACGGACGGCAAGATGTCTTTTGCCGAAATGAGTTTCGCCTCTACGGGGAAAGCCGTAACGAACTATTTTGAGAAACCGGCGGGCTGCGACCTCAACGTCGGCCTCTGCTGGACGGACTATCCCGGAAACTGGGGCTCGGAAAAAGCCCTGATCAACGATCTCGACCTTTACGTCGTCGAACCCGGAGGCACGGTCCATACTTTGAACGACCACCTCAACAACATCGAAACTATGAGGCTCGGCGACACGCCTGCCGGCCGCTACGCCGTCATAGTGAAAGCGTATAACATTATGGAGGGCGTCCAGCCCTGCGCCGTGGTCTTCAGCTACGGCAAAGGCTGGAAAGTCGGTAATCTCGCCTTCACGGAGGAGCCTTCCTTCCCCTGGAAAGAGACGACTTGCAAACTTAGCCTTACTAACACCGTTCCCAACAGTTACATCGGCTATCGCGCCGAAATAATCGACGACCCCGAAGGCCTCTTCACCATTTCCAAAGAAGAAGGGAGATTCTCTTCCTCCGAGACCATAATTTTGACGGCTGACCTTACCAGATCCAACTCCGCGCGTCCTTACTGCAAAGTGAAGATCAACGCGCAATCCGCCGGCTGCCTTATAAGGAAGATCTCTCTGCCCAACGGTTCCGACGAGGAAGGCTACACGCTTTACAAGGAAGACTTCACGCAGGATCTTTTCACTGATCTCGTGGAGGAGGACGCCGCGCTTTCCGCCACCAAAGAAGTCGATTTCCAAATGAAGAGCGTATCGCCGAATTACTACGACCTTGTCAAGAGCGAGGATTTCGAAGACTATGCGGCGGACGAGAGCATTATCGGCAAAGGCGGCTGGACGGTGGGCTATGGACCAGCCACCAACGGCAGCTCCATCGTGAGAACCGAGCTCAAAGGCGGCGTCACCAACAAGTATCTTCAGGTTAAGTATCTCACCGGCCTTTACGCTCCTCACCTGAAGGTCCAGGGCATCAAGACCAAATGGACGGAACCCTTCGCTCACGGCTACTTTTTGATCTCGGCGAAGGTGAAGATGTCCGGCAGGGGAGACAAGACCTTCTCCTTCTTCACCCCGGACATTGCCGAACCTGTCTTCAAGCGCCATGCCAGCGGCTTCATCGTCGATTCCGACGGCAAGGACGAGGAAGGCAACAGGTTCAGGTCCATGGGTTACCTCAGGGACGACGAATGGACTGATCTGGAAATGCTCATAGAAGCCGACTCCACGAAAGTTGCCGGCGCGAACCGCCACATACTTAGAAGGCTGAAATTCGCCGGCGTCGAGGAAGACTGCTACGGCGTTTTCTCTAAAGCCAGCAACGACGACTATTTCTCCGTTCTGCGCTTCTTCCAGTGGGGCGAAGGCGAATTCTGCATCGACGACATAAAGATCGAACGCTATGTTTCCGACGTTCCATATGAGAAGATAGCGATCATGAAGAACATCGAGAGAACGAATTCCTCCAATCCCGATTCCGACGGCCTCTTGGCCAAGATCGGTCTGCCGGCTGGATTGCAGACGAAATTCGACCTGCAGTTCAATGTCGAGATGTCCTTGAACGACAAGGTCTCGAAATTCGTTCTGGGCCAGAACAGCTCCAACCGCCAGTTCCAGAGCCAATTCGTGAACGAGGGCGGCGATTTCAAGCTGGAATTGACGGATCTTGCCGATGATCCCGGACTCATCAAGACCGAATTCCCCACTAACGATTTCATAAGCTACGGTTACAAGATCAACACCGCCTCCGGAAAGAAAATCCTTCACAGGCTCTTCATCAATGGCGACAATATTTCCGTGGAAAAACAGCTGACCGGTTCCGCCGTCAAGCCTATGGCCTCCGTGGATTCCGTCAGGATGTACCTTCCCAAATGCACGGGCGAAGCGATGGTGAAGAGCTTGGAAGTCAAGCTCATGCCACTTGAGAAAGCAAGCCTCGGCGTCGTTCCCAGGCCCTTCAGGATAGGGGAGACGGAAACGGAGTGGACCCTTACGAACGCGGCGCCCTCCGAGGCGATCAACTTCACCGCCAGCATAGTTTCCGGCTCCGACCTCTTCGAAGTCTCGCCTGAATCCGGCACCTTCACCGACAGGACGGCTCTGACGATCCGTTGCAAGAACGAATCCACGGCCTTCGGAAAAGATCTGGGCGTACTTAAGATCGAAGCCGGCGACGCCGGAACGATTACGAAGAAATTCATCCGTCCGCGCGGCAACGACGGGAGAGGGTACCTGCTGTATTCCGACGATTTCAAAAATAGTGTCGGCGAGGAGCTAGACGTAACCGACAGCAGCTGGAGCCAGAACGAAAAACTCTCCGTTACTGTCGAGGACGACGGAAGCAGCTCCTTCCTCCGTTTCGGCAGGAGCAAGACCTCCACTCTGCCCAACGCCGACCAGGGCGTCTTCATCTTCATCGGCGCTCCGGAGGGACACAGCACCAATCTGAACTTCCATGTCTCGTGCAAGCTTAGATTCCCGGAAGATTACGCCGGCTATTTCTACCTGACGCAGAACGAGGATCAGCGCCAGTTCCAGAGCGCTTTCTCCGCCATCAATACGGGCGGGCAGAAGATGATCAAGCTCTCTTTGACCGACTACACGAGGAACACGGGCCTCTTCACCAAGAACGCTCCCAGGGGCGAATGGATCGCCTATGATTTCGAACTGAACGCCCTGCCCTCCTACAAGAAGCTTGAGGAGATCACCTTCTACAACACGACCAAAGTGGAAGGGTACAAGATCACAGGAACGAAAGTCGCCGAATCCGACCAGGTGGATTACTTACGCCTCAATCTGACCGGCAGCGGCGCGTATGTTGACGTCAAAGACCTCAGGGTGACGCTCGAATCGCCTGTGCCCGAACCGTCTCTTATTGCGATCATATCAGCCTTTGCGCTGCTCTTAATGAGAAAGAGGAGCTGATGGCAAAAGTCCTGGAGCTGAAAAGCCTCACTTTCGTGAGGCATGCCTACGCCGTGGCCGCTTCCGATTTCTGCGGAAGCGACCACGACCGGCCTTTGAGCGAAAAGGGCGTCGAGGCGGCGAAGCTCCTCTCCAAGGAGCTTTCAAATTCCGTGCCTGCGCCCGACATAGTCTTGGTCAGCGCCGCCTTGAGAGCTCAGGAAACGTTGAAACATTTGAAAGGCCTTTTTAAAGAGGGGGCCGAGGTCAGGGAGATCAAAGAACTCTACGACTGCTCCGCCGGCCAGCTCTACAATATTATCCTGGACAACCAGGAAGGTTTTTCCCACATGCTTATAGTGGGACACAATCCAGCCGTTTCCCAACTTTATTCCATGCTTTCCGGAGAATATACGGCCCTTGCGCCAGCCCAGTCCCGCACCCTGATATTGGAAGAATCCTAAAAGGCCTGTTTTTGCTATAATAACTTAATAAACTTAAGTTTATAGCAATTATGGCGAAACTTCTGAAAATCTTCCTTCTGCTTTTTTTGGCGTTTGCTCTCTGTTCCTGCGACAAGGGCAAACTTGAGGCGTCCCGCCTAATTGAAGAGTCCCAAACCTTGAGGGACGAGGGCGACAAAGACCAGGCCAAGGAGAAACTGCTCCAGGCCACTTATCTTGCCCCAAATTACCCGGAAGTTTACCTTGAGCTCGGCATCCTCATGGACGAGTATTATCACGACACCAAGGAAGCCATACCGTATTATGAGAAATTCCTTACGCTCTCCGACAACAAGGAGATGAGGGAGAAAGTGACGGCCTGGCTTGAGGACGCGAAAAATGGGATGGCGCTGCCTTTCGAGGCTGTGAACGAACTGAGCCCCGAGGCCAAGGAGCTGCTTGACAAACGGACCGAACAGTTCGAGACTCTGCGCCGACAGTTGATCGACCGCTATGAAAGCGAGATCGCCAAATTGAGGGAAGGCGTTTCGACAGTTGTCGTGACAGTTGCGGAAGCAAAGGAACCGCCTGCCGCTCCGGCAGAAACAAAACAAGAGACCAAGCCCGAAACTAAGCCCGAGACCAAGCCTGAGACTACCGTTGCGGCCGCCGAAGTCAAAGTCGAGGAGCCGAAACCCTCCAAAGAGGAATTGAAGAAACAGGAAGAAGAGAGGAAGAAAGAAGCCGAGCGCCTGGCCAGGGAGAAGAAGGAAAGGGAAGAGAAGATCGACGCTTTCGTAAAGAACATTGTCAAGGCCGGTTCCGACGTCAACGGCACAACTGTTATTACTGCTTCCGAACTGCCGAAGGTTCCGGAAAGACAGGCTAAGATCGATCTCGAGCTGACGGAAGAGGAAACAACGGAACCGCCCGTCACCAATCTTGTTGCTCAGACGGAAACGCAGCCTGAAAAGAAAGAAGAAATTGAGCCTCCCAAAGAGAAGGAGCCCAGGATCCATGTGGTCGGCCAGGGCGACAATCTCGGCAACATCTCGAGAAAGTATTACGGCGAATTCCGCCGCTGGAAAGACATAGCTGAAGCCAACAAAGAGATCCTGCCTGATCCCAATAAACTCAAGATCGGCATGAAACTGGTGATCCCCGAATAATGTCGATCTTCTGGCACAGCGTTGAAACAGTCCTGGTCTTGTTCCTCATGGGAGCGGCCGGGTACTGGCTTGCCAAAAGAGACATCCTTGATTCCGGAACGCGCTACAAATTGAGCAGGGTGTTGGTTGAGATCTTCCTGCCGTCTTTGATCGTGGCGCAGCTTCTTCCCGCAGCCTCGCAGTCAGATTGGAAGAACTTATGGATCGTTCCGGTTATGGCTTTTTTCAATCTCGCTCTGGGAATGATCTTGGGTGGTGTCATAGCCCGCACCGCCAAGAGAAAAGACCTGGTCAGGCCAAGCATGGCCGCCATGGCTTTCACCAACACCGGATATGTGCCGATCGGGCTTATCGTGGCTCTCTCTTTTTCCCGCGTCTTTTCAAACCTGGGATATGATGACGTCAGGTCCGGGACGGGGATAGTCGCGCTTTACTTAGTGGTCTTCTCTCCCTTGCTTTGGCTGATCGGCTACAATCTTATCGCCTTCTCTTCGCTAAAAGAGCTTCAGCTGAAGAAGTGCTTGACGCCGCCGCTCATCACGGCCTTTGTTACGCTTATTTTAGCTTTCACGCCCCTGCACAAGCTTTTCATAAGTCCGGAGGCGCCTTTGCAGTTTGTATTCGCCGCGGCCAGCATGTTCGGCGACGCCACCGCACCCTGTGCGCTTCTCCTTTTGGGCGCCAATCTTGCCAGCGCGGAAGATCGCGAGAAGATCTCGCCGATTTTCCTCATGCATTTTTCCTTCGCCAAGTACGTCATCGCTCCTTTGGTTTCCGTGCTCTTTTTTGTGCTTATCGTAAGGGCCGGCTTTTTGCATGTGACGCCTCTTTTGGCTCTGATAATAATTTTGGAAGGCGCTATGCCTCCCGGGCTGAACCTCATCATAATCTGCCAGAACACCAAAAAGCACCTTCCTTTCATGACGTCGCTTCTGTTCTGGAATTATCTCATCGCCCTCCCGTTCTTGATAATTTGGCTCTACGCAGCCTACTATTTTTTAAACAACTCCACTTTCTTAAATCAATGAAAAAGCTCCTCTTGCTCATTATTGTTTCCGCTGGCATTGTCAGCGCCGACCCCGGTCCCATTCATCTTCTTAAGGCGACCATCGACCCATCGCAGCCTACCGTTTCCGCCGCCTGCGAGAACGTTCCCGCGACTATAGACGGCACGGCGCTCTACCTGGCCGCGCCGATGACGAACTTCACTCCGGAAGAGCTTGCGGAACTGCCGAGTCTTGGAGTGCGTGTGGACGGTTTTGTCTTCCCCAACGCCTACATCATTGAAGTCGAGAAGGCGAGGCTAAGTGACCTCAAGGCGCGCTTTGAATTCTCTTACCTCGGACCGTATCTGCCGGAATACAAGATGACCTTCCCTGATTCTGTGGCGGCGGAAGGAGAAGAGAAGCCTTTCCAGGTCCTGATCGGCGCCGTAAAAGCCGAGTACAGGAAAGTCATCACTGAGAAACTGGAAGCGATGGGGATCAGCGAATACGAACTGACGCCCGGCAATTTCGAACCGAGCGTCATAGCTTCCGTAACGACCGGGCAGGCAACGGAGCTGGCCGATCTTCCGGAAGTCCGCTTCATCGAGGAATACGAGATCGCTATGGCGGAATGCAACGACGTCAGGTCGGAAGCGATGGCGAACGTCGATTATTTGCACATGGAAGGCTTCCGCGGCGAAGGACAGATGATCTGCATCCAGGACACCGGCCTTGACAACGGCAGGATCGCTGACATGAACCCTGACTACACCAGTCATGACAGAGTGATCATCGGCCGCTGCACGACCTGGGTAGCCAACCAGAGGGGAACTTACGACGACTGGAGCGACGCCGGGAGCCACGGCAGCCATGTGACCGGCTGCGCCTTGGGCAACGGCGAAATGAGTGACGGACTTTACCGCGGCATGGCGCCCGACGCTTCGCTTTACGTGCTCTGCGCAGGTTCAAGTGGCGGCGGCATCCTGTCAGGTTCGGACGAGGACTACGAGATCATGTACCAGGCCGGCGCCCGCATCATGAACTGCAGTTTCGGCAGTGGCCGCGGCGGACGCTACTATTCCAGCGCGCGCACCGACGACAGATTGATGTGGGATCACAGCGACTTTTTGATCTGTCATTCCGCCGGCAACTACAACGACTGCCCGGAGGAACCGACCTCCCAGCTCAACGACCAGGCGGCTGCCAAGAGCACCATCGTGGTCGGCGCCTCTGAAAAGAGCGGTTATTACGACGGCGTCCACCAGGGCCTGGCCGGCTACTCCAGCCGCGGCCCCTGCGCCGACGGCCGCATGAAACCCGACGTTGTCATCCCCGGTTCCGGCATCATGGCCGCCGGCTACGGCGGACAGCAGACCAGAGACAGGGACAAATATTATTATTCTGCCGGCGGCACCTCTATGTCTTCGCCGTTGGCGGCCGGCTGCTGCGCCGTCATCAGGGAATATCTCGAGAAAGTTAGGGGAGTGGAGAATCCCCGCGGTTCGCTTACCAAAGCGATCATGATCGCCGGCTGCCGCACGCTCTACCCCGGACAGTATCCCGATTTCGACGAAGTGGCTGATTTCAGACCCAACTACATGGAAGGCCACGGCCACGTCAATCTGAGGGAAAGCTTAACGCCGGCCAACGGAAAGATGGACTTCTTCGAATGCCAGTTAAGCAGGACCGGCGCCGCGGCTACCAACACGTTTGAGAAACCCGCAAATTGCGACCTGACGGTCTCCCTGGCCTGGAGCGATTATCCCGGCACTTCCGGCGCCGAGAAAGCGATCGTCAACGACCTCGACCTTTACGTTATTTCACCCAACGGCACCGTTTACAATCGCGGCAATCACCTTGACACCACCGAAATTCTGCATCTTGGCAACAGCGAAGCAGGCACCTACAAAGTGATCGTCAAGGCCGCCACTATCATGAACGGACCCCAGGTCGGCAGCGTCGCCTTCACCTACGGTACAAGTCAGCGCAATCCCAAGCTCGCGCTGGCAAATGAACCGCAGTTTGAAATGGGCTCCGCCAGCTGCGAGATCGTTCTTACCAATCTGGAGGAGAACTGCACGCTGGAATTCACAGCCTCCTTCAACAAGAACTATGAAAAAGTTTTCTCCTTCTCCAAGACTTCCGGCAGCTTTGAGAAGTCTATGACCATAATTTTGAACGCCGATCTTACGAAAGCCACCAGCGCGTATCCGGTCTGCGAATTCATGATCAACGGCGGCCAGGGCGGCGCGGTCACAAGAACGATCGGCGTACCGGTCGGCGGCGAAGACGGCTATACGCTCTTCACTTCACGCTTCGAGGGAAGCGACGCCGGCTCAGTTGCCGAAACTGACGTGGCTGTGACTGAACAGGGCGGAACGGGCGAAAGCATAACCTTCATGGATCCCATCTACATCGACACGGTCTTTGAGGAAGATTTCGAAGGCTATGAGACGGACGTTTCCGTGATCGGACAGAACGGCTGGACCCTGGCCGCCGGGCTTTCCACCAACGGCACGACCATGGTTAAAAACGGCGGGCCGGACGGCAAATATCTCGACATCTCCCGCATCAACTCCAGCTACTGCCCGCATTACAAGATCAGCGGACTGACCTCCAAGTGGAGCGAAGCCTACGACCACAGCTATCTGAAGTTCAGCTTCAAGGCCAAGGTCTGGGGCACGGCGGACAAATCGTTCTCTCTATGGACGCCCACGGTTGGCGAGCTCTTCTTCGCCAAATACGGCCGCAAATACGTCATTCGTTCGGGCTCCACGGAAGGCAACCATCCGCAGTACCGCTCGAAGACTAGGTTAGTTGAGAACGAGTGGACGGACGTGGAACTCTGGGTGGAAGTCGACAATGACATGACAAAGCACACCCTGAGGAGAGTAAAGATAGGGGACACGGTCGAGGACTGCTACGGACCGACCGGCGGCGCCGGCAACAACGACTACTTCACCATCCTGCGCTTCTACCAGTTCGGCAACGGCGGCTTCGCCTTCGACGACCTTAAGATCGAGCGCTGGTATTCCAACGAAAGCAGGGAACAGACGCTGACGCTCTACGGAGAGCCAGACGCCACCTCCACGGAAGACGAAGCGGGCGTCTATTTCAAGGCCCGCATGCCGGAAACGCACGCCGAAGACCACGACTTCATTTTCGACTCCACGCTTAGAGTGAGCGGCGACGGCGCCAGAGTGATAGTTGGCCAGGATCCCTTGAGCAGACAGTTCCAAAGCGAACTGCGCTGCGTTGGCGGAAATGTTAAGCTTTACCTGACCGACCTGGCCTCCACCCCCGAACTGATCACTGACACGGTGCCGCAGGGCGAATTCTTCCGCTACGGCTACAGGATCAACACGGATGCCGGCAAGAAGACCCTGAAGCGCGTCTTCTTCGGCGACAAGGTCTATACGGTTGACAAAGCCATCGACGGCGAAAAGGTCGTTTCCGGCGGCGCCATTGAGGACATGCGCATCTATCTGCCGGAATCCGGAAGCGAGCTCGACGTAGCCAACATCAACATGAGAACGGAAGCTTTCGAGACTCCGAAGCTTTTCGTCTGCAGCCGCTCCTTCAACCTCGGCGAAGAGTTTATGGAATGGCCGCTGACCAACAGCTACTCCACGGAAAGCATCACTTTCACCGCCAGGATAACGGAAGGCGCCGACAAGTTCAGCGTTAAACCGGAGAGCGGCACTTT
>JAFYIM010000392.1 GCA_017538635.1 bacterium | reverse complement strand
TTTGATCTTTTCCTCGAAAGCGTCAAGGTAGAAATCCGGCTTCAATTTTTTTATGGGATTGGTCTTTACATCACCTTTCTCCCACCAGAGCGAAGAAACCTTCTTTCCCTCCCTAACTTTCAAAAGATCCCTCAAGGTGTCGCTGTCGCAGAATTCCCCGTAGAGCCAGGGCTTACCCAAGCGGTATGACGGCGTGAAGTGATCCATAAGGTCCTCCATATTGTGGAGTTCCCCGTAGAAATGATAATCGTAGAAATCGCCGTAGGAAACTTTCAAACCGCCGTAGCACTCGCCGGAGCCGGAATTGTCCTTTATCGGTACGCCGAGTTTTTTCTTCAGTTTGAGATAAGTCTCCTTAAGAATGTCCGCCTTGACAACGGAATTCATCTCGCAGCCCAAAGTGACCAGGGCGACGCAAGGATGCCCCAGAAGCGATTCGCTTATGGCATCGTATTCCCTTCTTATCCTTTCTTCCAATTGCGGGTCGGCGGCGGGAAGCCACAAGGGAAGCTCTATCCAGCAGAGCATCCCCTCCTCGTCGCAGATTTTGAGATATTTTTCCCGCGGGATGTAGAGGCAGTGCTTCACAGCGTTGAAGCCCATTTTTTTGAGAGCCTTTATTTCGGCGCGGATCGTTTCCTCATTTGGGTTCGGCGCGATCAGTTCGTCATAGAATCCCCAGTGCAGGATCCCCCGCCAATAGATCGGCTCTCCCCCTAGAAGCACAAAATTTTCCCTGCAGCAGATCTCGCGGCGCGACCACTTGACTTTCCCGCCGATCCTGTCTTTTGCGCCTTTCAGTTTGAAACTTATCTCGTAGCGTCTTGGATCATTGAGAGACCACTTTTTGATCCTGCCGGACAAAGGCGCGACAATTTCCCTGGTGCCTTTTTTAAGCTCCCATTTTCCCCTGATCTCCCTTAGGCCTTTTATCCTGCCTTCAAGGTAATAAACGCCGTCTTTTTTTATTTCCAACTGAAGCTTAAGCGAGCAGTTGTCGGCATAGCAACGCATAAGGAGCGCTTCGTCGTAGCCTTCTAAGGTCACGTCGTCCCAGATGCCGCCAAAGGTGCAGCAAACGTCCGGAACGAATCCGGAAAGCACGTTTCTCAGAGGATACGGATCCGTTTCATAATAGCCGGGCTTGGCTATTCTGAACGCAAGCTCGTTCTCGCCGTCAAGGAGGAAACGCGTGACGTCGAAAGAAAATTCGTCCCACATTCCCTCGTGGGAGCCGACTCTTTTGCCGTTCAGGAATATTTCGCAATAATAGCTTACGGCCTTGCAGCGCAAAATATAAAACTTGAAACGCCTCTTCAGGAAAAAGGTTCTCTTCAGCGTAAAGTATCCGCCGAAGTCTTTCCTTGACGTGAACCTTTCCACCGCGCAGGGAACCGTTACGGCGAAGGTTTCGCCGTCAACTTCAGCCCGCCATTGGCCTCCGAGATCAATGATGTTGGATAGCAAAGTCATTCTTCCCTGGAATTCCTCATCACTTCCGCAGCCTCGCTTAAGTATTCCTCTATGAGATCTTCGTCAAAGCCTTTCCTCACAAGATAGGCCGCCAGGGAGGAGAGCGTGGAAGGTTTCAGGTCCTTCCCTTTTTTCAGGAGATATTCCCTGGCCGCTGATCTAAGCGCCTCGCGGTCGTTTCCGGATATCTTTATCAGCCCCAGTTCGACGAGACGCGAAGCGGCGGCGCGGCTCTCCTCAGGGGAGTAGCCGCGGCGCGTCAGCCTTTCTGCCATTTCCTTTTCGGAATAGTCGCGCACAGCCAGGAGCTCGGCCCCCAGCCGGACGGCGTCCTTATTGGGACTCATTTTTCCTTTTTGCTTTCCTTGGTTTCTTCCTTCTCGGGAAGATCGCCCTTCAGAAGTCCGTACTTCTCCCTGATCATGCCTTCCACCTTCTTGGCGAATTCCGGATCGTTCTTAAGGTATTCCTTGCAGGCGTCGCGGCCCTGGGCCAGGCGCTGGTCGCCGAAAGAGAACCAGGCGCTGCGCTTCTGGATGATGTCCATGGCCGTCGCC
>JAFYIM010000391.1 GCA_017538635.1 bacterium | reverse complement strand
CTCCAATCTTATCCTTTCCTTGCGCTCGCTCTTGCAGGCGTGGTAGCGGCTGCGGCGGCGGGAATGGCGGAAGACTTCCACTTCCTCTAATTTGTTTTCGTCTGACAAAGTTAGTCCTCTGTGAACTGGCGCTTCAGCTGTTCCATCTCGCGCTTTTCCTTGTTGGGATCGGAGACGAGGTTCAGGAAGGTCTTGACCTTTTTCTGCTTCGGCTTGACGGTGACCATGGAACGCTGTGATCTGAGCCGCTTGTCGCCGTGCAGAGCTTCGAGGTAATAGACGCCGGGCTGCACGTGCTTGAAGATGTAGAAGCCTTCCTTACTGTAGGTGTCGGCTTCCATGTGAATGAGCATGCCGTTAGAGCGGGCGTCCCTTAAGATAACTCTGGCGTCCAGGTGTCGCAAAGGATTGCCGTCCATCAGTACGTAGCCGAAGAGATCGCGGCGATCGCGGTCCACGCTTATCCTCACGCCTTCATTGGTCAGCGTGATCGGGAAATAGTAGAAGCGTCCCTCGTTGATCCTTTCGTCGATGAAACGCTTGCGGCGTTCCAGGACCATCGTGTAGCGGCCTGGCGTGATGTCCCTGATGCAGAAAAGACCGTTGGTGACGACCAAACCGCCGGCCTGGGCGCCCTCCTGGTTCATGAGCCGCAAAAACACGCCGCGCTGCGCGTCTTCGCCGTCCACGGTAAGCTTGCCGTAAACGGTCATCGGCATCACGAAGCGGATGTTGACGTCGTAGCGGTTGCCGGGCGTCAAAACGAGGTTGGTAAAGAAGAACTGGTTCTTGTAGTGGGCTGTCAAGGTGTAATAGTTGGAGGATGTGATATAGTAGGCGTAAGTGCCTTTCCTGGTCGTCAGCATGGTCCTTAGATCCTCGCTGTCCTCGGCGCGGAAGAAACGGGTCTGGACGTTCGCCATCGGCTCGCCTTTGTGGTTCACGACTTTGCCGGTCAAGAGTCCCGGCCCGGAGAAAGGCAGCCCTGGGATCTTGTCCTGCTTTTCCTCAGTGTCGCCTATCATGCTGCTGATCAGCTGATCAATCTCGCTTTCGTTGGCGTTGGAAGGTTCCTTCACAAAAGGATCGTCCAGCTGGCTCAGAGTGTTCTCGATAAGCTTAAGATCCATGCTGTCTTTCTTGACATTCTTGACTTTGAATTCCGGATCGACGGCGTCGGCCAGAACCAGTCCGCTGATAAGAAAAAGGAAAAATAGTTTTTTCATATTTTTATTTGGTTTTTCTGCCCAAAACGAGGGCGATTAAAAGCGCAGCAAAAGCAAGAGATGGTTCCGGCACCAGTTCGTCAACACCGGAAACAGCCAGAGCGAAAGCCTGGTTCGGACGCATGAGGTTGCCGGCTTTGACGATCACTTCGATATTGTCTCCGGGAGGCAGGGCGTCAACATGGACTTTTTCGGTGTTGTTCAAGGTGTCGGTGCCGGATCTAAGGGAATTGGGAAGATATGTGTTCTCGCCGTCGGCAACCACAAGATCAAGGTCGTTTATAAGCGATACTGCGGCCCCTACGCTGCCGGCAAGGTCAGTCCAGCAGAGAGAAACGTTCAGAGTATTGGTAGTGGTGTTGGCGAAAGTGAACGACACCTCGTCGCCCGTGTTTTTCAGGCTTCCTTCGAAAGTAAAGAGCTGTCCTGAACTGGGACGAATGCTCTCGAAGAGATTGACGTGCCCGAAACCGTTAACGCAGTTGGGAGTCTTGTTGGGGATCTCGCTATTGTTGCTGTACTGCCCGAAGCCCATCGATCTGCAGCCGTTGACGAGGACAGCCCTGATGAGCGCGGAGGAAGGGCTCTCATAACCGTTCTCCATAAGATACTGCCTTATGTCGGCGCAGGCGCCGGCCGTAAGAGGCGTGGACATGGAAGTGCCGGACATGTGGGTGTAGTAGCTCAACCTTGTCCCGTTGTTCTTGGAGTCATAAAGCGATTCCGTGGACTTTACCTGGGTGCCTGGAGCGCAGACGTCGGGCTTGATGCGACCGTCTTTGGCAGGACCCCTGCTGGAGTTCATCATCATCCCCTGCTGGACACCGTTGGCTGGGTAAGCTATTTTGTCGTCGTAGAAGATGCTGCCGGGCTGTGCGCCGAAAATAGAGTAAGTCGTCTCCACGTCCGGGCGATAATTTTCGGAGGCGCCGACCGTGATGATGTTCTTTGATATGGCAGCCGAACCGATGGTGCAGTTGTCCTCCGTTATGATGTCTTTGTTGTTGTTGCCGGCGGAGAAAAGCACCAGGTAATCCGGATATTTTTTGCAGATCTGGTCCCAGGTGCGGGCGCTGGTGTTGTACTCGCCGTCGGCGCCGGCTCCGTAGGAATTGCTCATAATGCGGGCACCGGCCTGGTAAGCTAGCTTGACATCCGACTCATCGGGGGCCGCTATTCCGTTGCCGGCTCCGCCGCAGCAGATGAAGTAAATGTCGGCTTCAGGGGCCATGCCGATCACGCCTTCCCCCACCGCTCCGTTGCCCAAGACCGAGCCGGCGCAATGCGTCCCGTGTCCGTTCAGGTCGCTCCACTCAGTCCTGCTAGTGTTATAGCTGCAGACAACGCCGGTGATCTTTTTCCCCCTGAAGTCCAGATGGATGGTTTGGGGGTCGCCGCTGTCAAACCCGGTGTCGGCAACGCAGACAGTCACTCCTTTTCCCGTATATCCCACGGAGTTGACCGCCGCGACGTTCATGAGCGCGGAGGTTCTGGCGACGTCGTTGTCTATCGTAAAGACTGGTTCTTCCTCGACGTTCACGACAGCGCTTAACTTGGAGAGTTTCGGAACGAGATCGCCGGTGATTTCCGCTCTTACTAATGCGGCGGTCTCGCTTATTAGCTCGCATTTAGAGGAACCGTTCTCTTTCAGAAACTTTTCCACTTCCCCGTAGGCTGAGCTGGAAGTCAGAATAATGAGCGCCGTAAAAGAAGAACCTTTCCCAGACATCGTTTGGGCAAAGGCGCAAGTGGTCTTAAATACTGGTACGTACTCGCCGGCATAGAGGATCTCAAACTGCGCTTTAAGGTCGTCAAGCTCTTCCTTGGAAGCCAGTATGTGATAGGCATTGGGTGGGAAATAACCAACGATCTCGACGCCGAGGGATTCTACGACTTTGATCTCGTCATCATCGAAATTTTTAGCGGGCTGCAGAATGTACTGGAATTTTCCTCCGGAAGTTGGAGCGCACTGCGGTTCGGAAACCGCCGACACTGCGGCTGACTCCGGATCGATTACAGCCTCTCTCAGCCTGATCAGGCCGGGATCAGCTAAAACAGCGATTGAGATCAAAGGAAGCAGGAGAAGGAACGTTTTCTTCATATTTTTATTATCTTTTTCTGGCTAGCAGAAGAACGAAGATTAAAGATGCAAAAGCAAGGGACGGTTCTGGGATAAACTCATCCATGCCGGAAACAGCCAGGGCGAATTTCTGAGGGCCTTTCATGATATTGGCGCCTTTGATCTTCACTTCAATATTATTCCCTGTCGGGAAAACATCCATGTGGAACTTTTCAACATTGTTAATGCTGTCGCTGCCGCTTTCCAAGCCGTTAGGAAGATAGGTGGTCTCGTCAACGGTAACGGTCAGGTCGAGATCGTTGACGAGGGCTTTCTGCGCCGATATGCTTCCGGTGGCGTCAGTCCAGCACAAAGTAAAGTTAGCAGGACCGCTCCATCTTTTTTCAAAAGTGTAGGTCGCTTCATCACCCGTGTTTTTGAGACTTCCTTCAAAGAAGAAAAGCTCACCGCTTTCAGGATCCACGCTCTCCTTAAGATTGACATGTCCGAAACCGTTCACACAGTTTGGGCTGATATCGGGTATCTCGACAACATTCTTGTACTGTCCGGTGCCCATGGTTCTGGCGCCGTTGATAAGAACGGCTTTTACAAGAGCGGAACTGGGCTTCTCGACGCCGTTTTCAATAAGGAACTGCAGAATATCGGCGCAGGCTCCCGCCGTCAGAGGGGTGGACATGGAGGTGCCGGACATTTGGGTGTAGTATCTTGAGCGGTTGCCTTTATTGTAACTGTCAAAAATCGATTCCGTTGACTCGATCAAAGTGCCTGGAGCACAGATATCCGGCTTGGCGCGGCCGTCTGTGGTTGGTCCCCTGCTGGAGAACATTGCCATGCCCTGATTGTTGCCGTCTGAGGGAAAAGCAACCCTGTCTCTGTAGAAGACGCTACCTTCTCTCGCACCGAAAAGGTCGCCGTAAGTTCCGGAATCAGAGCGGTAACTTTCGGCGGCAGCCACCGTCAGGACATTCTTGCATGATGCGGTAGAGCTTAAAGTAGAGTTGTTCTCCGTATTGATCGATTCATTATCGTTGCCAGCGGAGAAAAGGATCAGCATATCGGGGTATTTGCTGGCAAAGCCGTCCCACATGACAGAGGTCGTGTCGTAATTACCGTTGCGGTGGTTGCCCCAAGAGTTGCTCATGATGCGGGCGCCGGCGTCGTAGGCGCCTTTCACGTCTTTTTCTACAGGTAAAGCTATTCCATTTCCTGAATCTCCGCAGCAGATAAAGTAGAGCGAAGCATCCGGAGCCATGCCGGCGTATTGACTGTAGAAGCTCCCGGTGCCAAGCACGGAGCCGGAAACGTGCGTGCCGTGGCCGTTTAGGTCGCTCCAGTCATCCCTTCCTGTATTGGCGCTGCAGATCACGCCCGTAACTTCTTTGTTCTGGAAATCAGGGTGAATGTCGTCAGGATTTCCGCTGTCAAGTCCGGTGTCGGCAACGCAGACTTTCACGCCCTTGCCGGTATAACCGGAGCGGTTGACATCCTCGACGTTCATAAGATTGGTGGTCTTGGATACGTCGTTGTTTATAGTGAATTTTGACGCTTCCTCGACATTCACGACGGCGCTCAGCTTAGTCAGTTGAGAAATTTTGCCTTCCGTCACCTCGGCCTCAAGAATCATGGGATTTTCACAGATCGTTTTGCATCCGGGCAGCAGCTTGGCTACCTCTTCATATTCCGCTTTTGAAGCAATGACTATGAGCGCGGAAAAAGGTTCCTTCTTTTCAGCCATGGCGATCCTGGAGGCGCCGGTCGTCTTGTATTCCGGCAGAAATTCCCCGACGTAGAGAAGCTCGGTCTGTTCTTTCAGCGCCTCGAGTTCATTGGCTCCGGCCAGAATCTGATAGGCGTTGGGAGGGATGATCCCCACGAAAACTATTCCGGAATCTTCTATCATCTTCATCTCTTCCGTGCTGAAATTCTTTGCAGGCTGGATGAGGTATTGATACTTACCGGAAGCCGTGGATTGGCATTTGGGCGTTAGGACGCTCTGCGTCTGCGGAGCGCTCGTATCGATTACGTTTTCCCTGAGACGAATGAGGCCCGGATCGGCGAAGACGCTGATCGAGGCGGCCAAAAGCAAAAGTGTGAATGTTTTTTTCATTGCGTTTATTTTGTTTTGATGAGTTTATATATTGCTAAGGCGAAAAGCGAAAGGATAAAAAGACCGGGTTCCGGGGCCACGGCTGCGTCCACTCCGGAAACGACGAGGGAAAAAGTCTGAGGCCCATCCATGACGTTGTAGCCTTTGACTGTTACCTCTATGTTGTTGCCAGACGGGAATTCGCTTTCGCGGAAACGTTCGACATTATTAAGCGAGTCGCAGTGATCCGGGGAGCCGTCGCAGTAGTAAGTGTAATTTCCGCACTTTACGGCGATGTCAAGGTCGTTCACCAGTGCCTGTGCCGCGCCGACGATACCGGGAGGATCGTTCCAGACCAGCGTGGCGGAAATTGGTCCGGCGGCGGCTTTGCTGAAAACGTAAGTCTTTTCATCGTCGGTGTCGCTGATGCTTCCCTCGTAAAGGAAAAGATTGCCGTTTGAGGGAGAAAAACTTTCAGAAAGGTTAACGTGTCCGAAACCGTTGACGCAGTTCGGGCTCTCGTCAGGGATCTCCGTGTAGTCTTCATACTGCCCCGTTCCCATGGTCCTGGTGCCGTTTATAAGAAGCGCTTTCACAAGAGAGGAAGAGGGAGCGTTGAAGCCTTCTTCCTTGAGGAACTGCACGGCGTCCGCCGCGGCGCCGGATGTCAACGGCGTCGCCATGGAGGTGCCGAACATGGTGGTGTAATAGCTGCTGCGGTTGCCGTTGTTGTTACTGTCGTAAAGCGATTCTGTGGACCAAATGAACGTTCCCGGCGCCACGATGTCCGGCTTGGCGCGGCCGTCCTTCGCGGGGCCGCGGCTGCTGAAAAAGGCCATGCCCTGCTGCGTGCCGTTCTGGGGGCTTCCCGCCTGGTCGGTGTTGAAGGGAGCAGCCACATTGTTGAATAGTTGTCCGTAAGTAGCCGTGTATTCCGGGCGCTCGTTTTCCGAAGCGCCCACGGTTATGACGTTCTTGCAGGCCGCCTCGGTTGACAGCGTGCAATTGCCAGTCGTGTCGATCTTCTTGTTGTTGTTGCCGGCCGCGAAAAGGATCGTGAGGTCGGGGTAAGAATGACAGACGTAGTCATAGAACTCCGAATTCGAGGTGTAAGCTCCGGAGATGGCGGTGGAATAAGCGCCCCAGGAGTTGTTCATCACCCTGGCGCCGCTCGCGTAGGCGTTTTCTATATCGATAAGTTCCGGAGGATAGACGGAATTGTTGCTGCCGCCTATGCAGATGAAATACAGATTCGCGTCCGGAGCGGTGCCGGCATACTGTCCGCCGGAATAGGCTCCGGTGCCGGTGGCGGATCCAGCCACGTGGGTGCCGTGCCCGTTAAGGTCGCCCCAGTCCGTTCTTCCCGTATTGGTGCTGGAGACCACGCCGGTGACGTTTTTGTTTTTGAAATCGGGATGAATATCGTTCAGATTGCCGCTGTCAAGACCGGTGTCCGCCACACAGACAGTCACGCCTTCCCCGGTGTAGCCAAGAGAGTTCATCGCAGCGACGTTCATCATCGAAGAGGATCGGGCGGCGTCGTTCATGATCTTGTATTCAGGCTCCTCCTCCACGTTCATGACGTCGGAGCGCAGGAGAAGCTTCTCAACAAGCCCGAGATCGCCTACTACCCTGAGAACCGGGGGAACATCGTGCAGGACCTCGGGATCATTCACGCCCTGCTCTTTCAGGAAAGCAACGAAAGATGGAGCCTGGTCGATGGAAGTCAGGCGAACAAGAAGCTTGACATCTGTCTTGGCGGAAGAGACGCCGTAGATGGTTTCTGCTGGCAGCCCGTTCTTATATTCCGGCAAATACTCGCCAACGTATAGCAAAGAAAATTTCTCTTCCAGAGCGCTTATGTTTTCAGGCGTTGCCAAAACTATGTAGGCGTTGGGAGGAACAAAGCCAATGATATCAACACCGGCTTCCTTTAAATCAGAGCGCTCTTTGTTCGTGAAATTCTTCTCGGGCTGGATCAGATATTGATAACAGCCGTCAGCGTCCGATTCGCAAAACGCCTTGCCTTTGGCCGCTATGGAAGCGGCTGAGGAATTGACGACGCCTTTTCTTAACCTTATGGGCCCTGGATCGGCCGCAACAGTCAGCGCTCCTAAAAGAAGCGGGATCAAGAATAGTTTTTTCATCATCATTCCTCCGTAAGCTCCGCGTTAAGGTTTTGCAGAAGGACGCCGCTAGCTTTGTGCAGTCTTAGGAAAGCGAAAGGTTCGGGACTGACCTTCATGGTCTGCCGTTTACTGATGTTGAATTCCAAAGGTTCCAGGGAAAAATTAATAACGGCGTAGTCAAGATATTCACCGACGGCAATCTCAAAAATCAGCGCGTCTTTGTCTATGTCAAGCCTGACCAGGCTTTTCACTTTCGGATTGGAATCGTAAACTTCGTGCAGCGCCGCAAACCTCGTCTCTTTGACGTTGCTTCTGCGGGCAATCACCATGTTCCCGTCAGTCGTACGGTAATGGGTTATCTCCCCGGTCCTCGCAAGGTCGCCGCCGTCCTTGGCGGTTAGGAGCCTTGTATCGCTCTGACCAAGCATGATCGTTCTCAGGCCGTTTCCAAAATCGCATGACCACTGGGCTGTAGCCAGCTGCGAGGTGACGTCCTCCAAGGTTTGGTAGGCCGGCTCTTTGTAAGCTGCGCCCAGGAAACTCTTGGCAATATCCTTTATCTCATAACTGTTCTCAGCGGCCGTGGCGCCTGTAAGCACAGGGCTTTTTGAGCTCTCGGAATGCATCACCCATTCCGCTGTAAAAGGAGAATCCGATTTAAGCGTAAAGATGTCTATGAGGTAATCGTCCGTCATAAAGAACGTACGCCTGTAGTTTTTCATTCCGGGATAGGCGTCGCTGCCGTCCAGATCGAGGAAGGTTATCCCCTGCCGGCTCTGGGAGCGCAGTATCTTTGCGCTCGCGGCTGTTTGCCTTTTGAAATCAATTGCAACGGTCGAGGAAGCCAGCGTATGGGTCATATAATCACGGCCGATCACAGAGCGTCCGTCCTGCCAGTTTCTTCTTCCCATCTGGCTTTTCCCGCAGCCGGAAAAAATGAAAGACAAGAGGTCGCCGTAACGTCCTCCGCTGGTCTTCACTACTCTCAGGTAGCGCGCTTCGCTGCCTCTTTGTACGCGGGAGCGGGCGGCGATCCAGCCGGAACCGGCAGGGCTGACGATCAAAGGAAGCCTGGGATACGGCTGAGCGTTCCTGGCTTTGGCGTAATAGAACATCGCATTGAGAGGAGATTCCAGTGCCGCAGCCCTTAGATCCCTAAGAGCGAGTCCATAGCGCAGCGCCACGATGAAAGAGACGGCGGGAGAAAAAGCCGCGTCCCCTTCCCAGCCGCGGCCGGGCAGAACATCGGCGGAATCCTTCAATTCAATGAGGGCGGACGCCCACCTTTTTATAGCATCCGTTTTGTAAAGATCATTTCCGCTGCCGGCAAATGTCTCAGCGGCGAAACAAACGTTCTCTAATAAACTCATGGAAACGCCGACTTCCATAGCTGTGAACATGCCATCGCCATTTAGCTGGGAAAGCATTCCTCTTATTTCCTCCGGAGCGCCAATACTCTGGCGCCCAACGGCGGAGGCCGCCAGCGCTTTGAAGCAGCAAGAGAACCAGCCGGCCGTTTTGTCGTCCAGATCGAATTCCCTATCCTGTGACCTGGCGATGAGCCAGGAATCAGCCTCGGCCTTCTCCTCGGCCTTCATGGAATTTCTCAGCGCAGCGTGCGCTTTCGCAAGCGTCGCAAAACTTCTTCTCTGCGCCATCGGCTTAGGGTAATTCTGCCTGACCTCGCGGTAAAGGTTAAGAGCATCCTGGATAAGATAGACGTCCTTGTTCTTAAGACCAAGCAAAGTTTTCGCCCAGATGCGCTCTATCTTTTCTTCGGTGCATTTTATGGGATCGAACTTACCTTTCGCCGTGGCGTTGCCTCCTTTTGCTATCTCCTCCGCCTTGTTCCAGAGAACGACACTCTCAACTTTCCTGAGAGCCGCGGAAAGTTCAGAGGTGCTATTGACCTGGTACTCGTCGCAAACAGGCCAGACGGAAGCGTAGGCGCCAAGCGTCAAAGGTAAAAGAAACAGGAATATTTTCAGTTCACGAAGCACTTATGGTTCTCTCTTTCAATATTCATATCTATTCATTTTAGCAAAAAGACGCGGCGTTTTTTTAGCCAGAGACCTTAAGGAAAAAAACACCCTTTTCCACTTTATCCCACTTTTTTCGTTTAAAAGGAGTTAACCACAAGTTATCCACAAGCAGAAGCGATCATTTTTGCCATCTGTTCCTTTTTCAAGTCCCCTTTCAACCACTTTCATGCAATTAAATAAGTTGCATATTTTAAATAAGTTATACTTACTATGATGGGTATCGCACCCCCTCCTGGTGGGAGGGGGGTTGACTTTGTGGGCTAAAGTGGGATATAATAGTGGCCGAAAATTTAAGGAGTGTGTTTTTTTAACAGATTGTGTGTGTTCTAAACATTTCCAAAATCAATTAACCAATGGCTAAAGAAAGGTACATAGGAACAGCCTCTTTGAAGGTGGACGCGAAAGGACGCATCGCCGTTCCGGCATTCTGCCGCGTGAACGACGCTAAAGTCTTTTTCGTCACCTACGGCCGCAAGAGATTCCTCCGTCTTTACGACTGGGAGGATTTCTCCAAAAGCATGGAGGTAGTGGAAGGCCTTAATCCTTTCGACGCCAGGACCGAGGAAATGAAGCGCGCTTTATACGGCGGCAGCAAACTCGAAATGGATTCCCACTTCAGGCTCACGATCCCTAAGAAACTGAGAGACTGGGCCGGGTTGACAGGAGAAGTTGTCGTCACAGGCGTCTCCTCCTACATGGAGATCTGGAACGCCGAAGCGTACGAGGCGGAATTTGCCGAAAACATCGCCAATCTCGGAAAGAACATGCAGGAAATCGCAGAGAACAGAAAAGAACCGAGGTAAAGAGCTATGGAACATATCCCCGTCATGCTTTCGGAAGTTTGCGCATCCATGCAGCTTGAAAGCGGCAAAAGATGCCTTGACATGACGGTAGGCTTGGCGGGTCACGCCGGCAGGATATTGGAAGCCATCTCCCCCAACGGTTTTCTTCTGGGACTGGATCGCGACAGCGAGACTCTGCCACTTGCTTACGAGAAACTGAAAGCAATAGGCGGCGATTTTCAGCTAAGGCACTCCGATTACGGCAAGGTCGCCGACGTTTGCGCCGAAATAGGCATAACCGATTTCAACGCGATACTCTGCGACTGCGGCATATCCTCAGTGCAGCTCGACGATCCAAAACGAGGTTTCGGATTCTCAGAGGACGCACCGTTGGACATGCGCATGGACCGCAACGATCCCTTGACCGCCGCTGATCTTTTAAACACTCTCCCGGAGGGCGAACTGGCGGATATTTTCTTCCATTACGGCGACGAGAGATTTTCCAGGCCGATAGCAAGAGCAGTCGCAATGAAGAGGCAGGACAAAAAATTCTCCTTTAATCATGAGCTTGCCGCGCTGGTCTCGGGAGTCTATTACCGCAAAGGATTCCGTCATTCGAAAGTTCATCCGGCCACGAAAGTCTTCCAAGCCCTGAGGATCGCTGTGAACCACGAAGCCGATTCTTTAGTCGAAGGATTGAAAGGAGCGATTCAGCTCCTTGCGCCGAAAGGAAGACTGGTCGTCATAAGCTTCCATTCCGGAGAAGACAGGATAGTTAAAAATCTGTTCAAAGAGTTCAAGGCCGAAGGGCTGGGAACGATAGTGACAAAAAAACCGCTAAAGCCGACTGAAGAGGAAGTCGCCATTAACCCCAGGTCCAGGAGCGCCCTTCTGAGAGTCTTTGAAAGATCAAATACAGGAGAAGATAATGCCTAAAGTCATCTACAACAAACAAAAGACCGGAAAAAGAAAAAGCAGCGCCGGAGTGAAACTCTGCGCCGTCTTCTGCGCCTTGGCCGTCATAGCCGTCACCTACTACGTCGGCTACGTTAACCTGGCGAAGAAAACGACGGACACTGGGCTGAGGATCGCAAAGATCGACAGCGAGATAAACGATCTCCGCCTTCAAAGAGACCTGACGCAGTCGGAATTGGAGCAGGTCAAAGCCGTCAACTATATAGAGAAAAAACTGGCTGAAAACAAGATCCACCTGCGCAAGACCAGGAAGGACCGCACAGTCATATTGAGCAAACCTTTGGCCATCGACAAGGAAAACGAGGAAGATTCCAAGTTGGCCGGCAAACCTTTGGAAGGCAACGCCGCCCTTCGCTGAGAAATGAGGAAATAAGAAATGAAACAAGGCATGCTTAAAATACACTTCGTTCTGGGAGGCGTCGCCGTTCTGCTCGCCGTTCTTTTGGGCAGGGTGTATTTTTGGCAATGCACCGATCAGAAAGAATACATCGAACGCAAGCAGAGCCAGCTTCGCTCCACCGTGAAAGTGGAAGCCAAACGCGGCCAGATCTGCGACCGCCGCGGCTCTATCCTGGCCCTCTCGACTTCCTCCCCCATGCT
>JAFYIM010000390.1 GCA_017538635.1 bacterium | reverse complement strand
TCTACAAATCCGTCATCCCACCTTGCGGTCTCACAAGCGTCAATATCATTCTCCAAAAGGAAAACGTTTGAATTGCATTCAGCAATATTCTGACCCATCCAGACCAAGTTTTCCAAACGTGTCAGATGATATGGAGACGCTTTTGTCCCTTCGCCTTCCGGTTTTATCGGCTCGTTTGCAGCAAAACACATAGCCGACGTAAGGGCAAGCGTGAATATAAACAATTTAAGATAGCGTTTTTTCATTTTTATAAAGAGGAGTGCGATCATACAAGCAAAAACTCCGCACGGTTCAGGAATCGGGCCGTTGTCCATGCCGGAAATAGCCAGCGCAAACTTCTGCGGACCCTGCATGATGTTATAACCGTGCACTCTGATCTCGATATTATCCTGCGCCGCCAATTGGGCCTTGCGGAAAGTTTCGCAATTGTTTATGGCATCGTTGTGCGCAACTTCGCCGTTGGCAAAGAAAATTTTCTCTTTTGTTTTCACCTGAAGATCAAGGTCGTTTATCAAATCCACGCCGGCCCCCGGCGTGGCAGGCGGATCTGTCCAAACCAAGGTAATGCTCGCGTTTCCGTCGTTTTCCTTGTCAAAACAATAGGTGACAAGATCGTCCGTGTTGCTGACCACACCCTCAATTACGATCAAACTGGCATTTGTCGGCGCAAGACTATTTGCCAGGTCAAGATGCCCGAATCCGTTGACCCAATTTGGTGATTTGTTGGGAATTTCCGCATAAAAATCAAATTGCCCGTTGCCCATCGAACGAGTTCCGTTTAGTAAAACGGCTTTGACCAGCGCAGAGGAAGGATTGGTGATCCCGTGTTCCCGTAAATATTGAATAACTACGGCCGCGGAGCCGGAGACAAGCGGCGCCGCCATGGAGGTTCCGCTTTTGGACGTGTAATATGAGTCCCTTTCACCACAATTAACTCCGTCATAAATAGATTCCGCAGAGCAAATCATCGTCCCCGGCGCCACAATATCGGGCTTATTGCGTCCGTCGTGTGTTGGACCGCGACTGGAAAATGCGGCCATGCCCTGGTGCTTGCCGTTGGAAGGATAAGCGATCAGATCTTCTCCGTATGGTGTCGTTGGAATCCTTAAATCTCTCCACGTGGTTTCGATTTCCGGACGATGCGTTTCCGAAGCGCCTACCGCCAAAACATTTTTAGCTGAAGCCTGGGGTGAAATTGTTGCGTTGTCTTCCAAATCTATTTTTGCATTGCTGTTTCCAACGCCGAACAGAATGAGAAAATCTGGATGGTTGAAACTAATCGCATCAAACAACTCAGAATCGCTGTCATACATTCCATATGATTCTTTCGAGCCGTTTCCCCAACTGTTGCTGTTCAATTTCGCGCCGAAATCATAAGCTTCTTCTAAATCTTTTTCCGTCGTAGAATAGACAAAGTTGGCAGCGTTTCCGTTGCATATGAAATAAAGTTCAGCTTCCGGAGCCATCCCGCAATATTGACCGTTAGAAGCCGCCCCTGTTCCGCAGATGGAGCCGCAAACGTGCGTCCCATGGCCAAGAAGATCGCTCCAGCTTCGTCTTTTATTGTTTTCTGCAAAAACCGTTGTGACTTTCTTGTTTTGAAAATCAGGATGCATATTGTCAAAACTGCCGGAATCAAGCCCGCTGTCCGCAACGGATACAATTACGCCTTTGCCTTTCAAATTCATTTCGTCATGCACAAAATTAACGTTCATCAAAATATTGCTTTTGACCACGTCGTTGAAATATGTGTATTCACCGCGCTTGTGCACTCTGAGAACATCGCTCCTATATGGCAATTCTAAAATGTCTTTGTCTTTTAAAGTTACTTCCAGAATGGGAGGATCATTGGCGATAACTTTTACTTCGTTGGTGGTTATGCTGCCAAGATGCTGTAAAAGTTCGGCGGTAAAAGTAGAGGCGGCCGCACGTATCCTGACAGTTTCTTCTTTCCCGCCTAATGCGGAAAAAGATTTAACAAAGGCTTTCGCTGTTTTATATTCCGGCAAATATTCGCTTGTATAAATGAGCTCAAACTTGTTAGCAAGCAGGTCAATTTCTTCCTTTGAACCCATTACAATATACGCATTGGGCGGTATTATACCGATAACGCTCACCCCAATGGCTTTTATTTCGTCAAGATCCGAAGCGCTGAAATTTTTCAATGGTTGAACTATGAACTGGAATTTGCCCGCTGCGGTTGGCGAAGAAACCATCTTCTGGTTTTCCAGAATCATGTTTTGGCTTGCATCAATGCTTGTTTCCTGCAGCTTTATAATTCCGGGATCGGAGATGACGGTCGTCGTAAAAAGAAGAGCTGTTATAAAAAGGAACCTGCTTTTCATAAATAAAGAATATTGCGTCTGCTGCAATTAGTGGTTTTACGGAACAAGCGCAATGCGCAAGCCGTTAAACCAATAAGCGATTTGTGGTTCACGTCGGTCGCGGGAGGCAGAACGAATATAACTGGCTATGCCGGAAGCCCACGCGCCGCCTCTTACTGAACGCGACTGAAAGGCGCCTGTTGCAGGCCCGACAGGATCGGTTGCGGGAACAGATCCTAAATCAACCTGATACCAATCAAGACACCATTCATAAATATTGCCGTGCATATCGTAGAGGCCCCAGGCGTTTGGGATATACGAGCCTACAGTAGTATGTCCGTCTTCATATCCGCCTTTGCCATCATATTGATTACAGTAATAGCGTCCGACCTCGTTCGCTTCAGCGCACTCGTTTTCGTTGGAAAGATTCTTTCCGCTATTTAGGGCTGTTGTCGTTCCTGCACGACAGGCATATTCCCACTGAGCTTCCGTAGGAAGATCGAAAGTCTTGTTGGTCTTCGCACGAAGTATGCCCATAAAAGCGTTGGCATCGACGTCATTGTTTTCCGGCCAACCGGCGCCTTTTTCAGAACCGCGGATCATGTCATAGGATACTCTTTCAACTGGCCTGACATCACCTCTCATTTGAGATGGATTTGAGCCTGTAATCAGTTCATATTGTTTCTGCGTGACCTGAAATACTCCAATATAAAAAGGCTTTGTCAGCGTCACTTCATGCTGCGTCTCTTTTACATAACGAGGATTATCGTCGCGCCCCAGTTCGTTTTC
>JAFYIM010000389.1 GCA_017538635.1 bacterium | reverse complement strand
CGTTCCGAAATTCGCGAAACCGCAGCAGGCGAAAGTCGCGATCCTTATGGTTTTCGGAGAAAGCATTCCCGCGATCTTCAAGAGTTCCTGATAAGCGACGATCTCGTTCAGGACAACTTTGCAACCCAGGACATAACCTATTTTTCCGCACTCCGCCGCAGGAACGCCCATAAGGAAAGCGAAAGGCCAGCCTATGTATCCGAAGATGCCCTGAAGGGATATTTCCGGATAATTTGGGAAAAAGACCCTGGGAGAGCCCAGAAGCTTGTTTATAAAATAAATGGCGGCGGAGATCGCGATAAGCATGGCGATGACCCTTACAGCCAATTTGAGGCCCATTAAGGCCCCTTTCGCAAACGAATCGACAATTCCCCTGCCAATCAGAAGATCGGCCTTTATTTCGCCTTTCTCGCGGCTTTCCTCCTCATCCGGGCAGAGCAATGCGGCATAAACAACCGCGGAAGGCGCCGACATGAAACTGGCCAGGACAAGATCTCCCGAAGAAATGCCCATGCTTGAAAGCAGAGGCATCAGGGCGAAAGAGATGGTGGCAAGCGAGGACACCAAAAGGATCATGAGCGTTCGCCTGCTCATTTTTGGGATGTAAGGAGTCAGGATGCTTACTGTGACGCCGACGCCGAAAAAGATGGAGCAGGCTGAAGCGAAAGCCGCCGAGCCCTCGATCCCGAAGAGTTTCTTAAAGAGTTTGGCGATCCAGGATATGACTTTCTGAGGTATTCCGAGATAATACAGAACGCCCATGAAAGCTGAGATCATTATGATCGTGCAAAGGCAGTTCAGGGCAAAGTACATCCTGATGTCAACGCTGCCGAAAACGCTCCTGCCGCCGGCCGCAGCGGATTCTCCCAGAAGCTTGAAGAACTTGCCAAGGAAAGCGTAGGCCGCGCCGTCAGGCCTTAAGAGAAAAAGGAAGGCGGCCTGTAAAAGCAGACCGCCCGTCACTATTCTCCACGGCCACTTTTTGAAAGCGCATTTGCCTCTCAGAAGAGTGGCCAGGAGAATAAAGCATGTAACGCCTAAAAAGCCCATGTCATCTGGTCAAAAGATAGGCCAGCATGTTGATGAACATCTTGTGGGCGTTGTCGATGTGCGGAAGGCTGTCGGCGTTGACGCAGACGTTCTTGTTCCAGCGGGCAAGGTGACCTTCATAACACCAGCCCTTGAACTCGGAGGAGTATCCCCTCTTCACTTTTGTCCAGTTGTCAATGACGACAGGCCACATCAGTTCGCCGTAGTCGTTAAGGTTGTAGATGACCGCGATACGGTCGTCAACCTCGACCACCTCCAAGGGCTCCTTCCAATAGTTCATGCCTTCCGGCACTTCCTTGAAGATCGTGAAAGCCTCGTAAATGGGGTGTTTCATGTCGATCTGGTGCAGCGGGAAATTGGGCATGACACGGTTCATTTCCCTGCGGAAAGCCATGTCGAAACGAGACCTTCTGCCAGGCAGGGCGCTGTTGGCGATGATGGCGCCGCCCTGCATGATGTAGGCTCTCAGGTTCTCGACTTCCGCCTCCGTCAGGACGAAATCGTCGTGGCCGGTGAAGTAAACGAAGGGGCTCTCGTGGATCTCCTTGGAGTCTGCTCTCACGACCGTGACGGTGTCCTGGTTAACGCGGATGTTGGTCCTTTTCCTAATTTCTCCGATGAGGTTCGGGATCGTGCCGTGCGCCGGGTCGATCTTCTTGTCGTTCTTGACGAGCTCGCAATACCAGTCGCCGCCCTCGTACTCCACTACGACGAATTTTTCAATGACCGCCTCGACGGTGCTGCCATGTCCGGCCACGCCGTATTTCTTGCGGTAGTCGGAATTCATTTTCTGCCTGACGCCGCGTCCGACTTCCTTGGCCGTGTCGAACTCGATCTTGGTCTTCTTCATGATGACCTGAGTCTTCGGCAGAAGCTTGGAAGTGATGTCCTTTTTGACCATCATGCGGTCGTTGATGTCCGGCATGTTTTCCGTCCTGGGGGGCGGAGGCGCCATAGTCACCGGGATGTCCTTGGGCTGGACGACCGGCTTCGGCGGTTCTATCTGGCGTTCTTCCTGTTTCTTGAAGAAGGTCTTGATCGTCTCTTTCGCCGTGTCGGACTGCGAGACGATGATGAAGGCGAAGGCTACGAACATGATCGCGTGCAATACGATCGTGATCGTGGCTGATTCCGCGTGCTGCAGCGCCAGATAGTTCTTCTTCAGAAACTCTTTAAAGCTAAATTTCATAATCAGTCAATATAGATGCTGGGATCCGAAGGGAAGGTTATCTGATCGATACCCGCGAAGGCGCAGGCGTTCAAAACCGCCACGATCCTCTGGTGCTGGGTATCTCTCTGACCGCGTATGACCACCGACTGATTCGGGTAAGCCTGCTTCAATTCGTAGAGAATGTTTTTGAGTTCAGGCATGTCAACGCTGTCCGGGCTGTCTACGTATTGGCCGTTCCAATACACTTCTCCGTTGTCGTAGATGTCTATGACGACTTCCTCGGCGAGATCCACAGCCTGGGCCTCCGTCGCCTGCTGGTCGACGGGAATGGCGACTTTGAGCTGGGATTCCTCCTGCTGGATGTTGGTAGCCACCAAAAAGAAGATGAGAAGCTGGAAGACCACGTCGGACATGGAGGAAATATCCATGTCGCGGACGTCATTGTCTGGTTCGCTCTTGAATTTCATATTTCCTCTTTAGTTGTTGTCACCTGGATCTTCTTGATAGACCGCAAACGAGACGTTCCAGAGCCCCGCCTCCGCGCAGGCCGCCATCAGGCGCATGGTGCGCCCAAAAAGCGACTTCTTGTCGCCGCGGATAATAACGCGGCGTTCGCGGGAGGGATCGGCGTCGATCTCGTTTTGCAGCGCCTTGGTCAGCTGCTCCATCGAAAAGACTCCGCCGCCGACCTTGATGTTGCCTTTGCCAGTCACGTTGATCGTGATCTCATCGACGCCCTCCGTCTGGACGACGCTCGCGGAGTCTGCTATCGGCAGCGTCACTTCCGTTTCGACTTCCATGTTCTTGTACTGCGAAGAAACGATGAAGAAGATCAAAAGCAGAAAGACGATGTCGATAAGACTCGTGGTCTGCATCGGCACATCTTCTATGTTGAATTTTCTAAATTTCATAAGAACCGTTCTTTCCCGGTTTAAAATTCAAAAAGTTTAGAACTGCTCGATAAGTTCGCCGATCTCGTCTTCCACGGCCACCATCGTCTCGGTGATACGGTTGCGGAAGAAGAAGAAGGCCGCCAGGGCGGGAATGGCGACGACCAGGCCGCCGGCGGTCGTGATCAGAGCTTCGGAAATGTTGTTGGCCAGAGCGGAAGCTTTGCCAACGCCGGAAGCGCCGATGTTACTAAACGCTTTGATCATACCGGAGACCGTGCCCAGAAGACCAAGCATCGGGGAGATCGTAGCGACCGTGTTGAGGTAAGCAACTCTCGCCCTGAGGTCGTTGGCAAGACGTCCGCCGTATTCCACGACAGCTTCCTGCATGCCGATCGGGCCTTTGCCTTTCTTCTCAGCGGTAAGAGCGTGTCCGACGACGACCGTCAGCGCGCAGGGATGCTCCTGGCAGTACTTGTCGCATTCCTCGACTTTGTCTTTCTTGAAGTTTTCCCTGAGATATTTGACCGTTTCGTCCGGCATGAGTTTCTTCTTGCGGATGACCAGAATAGCGTCGATGATCAGGTACACCATGTAGAAAGAGAGCAGGACGATGGGGTACATGAAAGCGCCGCCCTTGACGAAGATGAGGTCGATAAGGTTCACGCTCTGCGCGGCGGCTTCTTCAGCGCCCTCGGCGGTTTCCGCCACTTCGTCAGCAAGCGCGACTAAGGGGCCTAAAAAAACGGTCAGCCAGGCGACCAACTTCAAAAGACTGAAATTCTTTTTGGACATGGGATCTCTCCTTTTTTATGAAGGTTTATTGATTATTTATTTTCTTTCTTTTTGAGTTCTTCTATTTTTTTCTGGGCCTCTTTCTTGTAGGGGCCTTCCTTGTCTTCGGCGATCTGCTGGAAGTAGAAAAGGGCGTTCTTCGTTTCGCCCAGGGCTTCGTAAGCTTCGCCGCATCCCCACAGAGCTTCCAGCTCCAGGTCAGGGATGTCGCCGTAAAGAACGACGACAGACGCGAAGTTCTCAAGCGCGCCGCGGTATTCCTTGGCTTCCATCTGAAGTTTCGCCAAAGCGAGGTGCATTCTGGCATTGGCGGCTTCGGAGCCGGAACCGCTGGATAGTATCTCGCTGTAAGTCTTGATGAGTTCTTCCTTGCTCATCTCGTCGGACCTGAGGTCGAGGTTCATGACGTCTATTTCGCCTTTGTAAGCGCCTTTCGGGAAAAGCTTGGCGTATTCGTCGAAGATCTTCTTTGCCTCGTCGTCCTTCTTTTCGTTCACGGCCACCAAGCCTTTGCCGTAGAGCGCCATTTCGTTCCAACGGACAGGCATGCCCTGGAAGCGTTTGCCCCAGGCAGCCGAGATGGTCTTGATCTTGGCGAAATCTTTCTTTTTCAAAGCCGTCTGGTAATCTGTGAGATCGCCGGGCTCGTTGATCTTCGTCTGCTTGAAGGAGACTTTTTCATCGTCGAAGGCGAAGCTACCCTTGCTGGTCGAGATCTCGACCTGGCCTTTGGCGTTGCGGGAGATGGTCCCTTTGTAGCGCGTTCCGTTCGCCAGCACCAGTTCGTCGGCGTTGGCCGCGAACGCGGCCGCCAGAAGGAGCATCATGACTAAATAAAATCTGTTCATATGATCTTCCTTAATTATTCAGCGTCATTGGGGTAACGGGCCTTGAACTGCGATTTGGCTTCCTCAAGCTCGTTGTTCAGTCCCAGTTTCTTGTAGCAGGCGATCAAGCCCTTGTAGGCCGGAACAGCGTAGTCCGGCATCTTGCCGTAAAGGATCGTGCAGCGTTTGTAGAACTGCGCCGCTTCCTTCACGTTGCCGGAAATGAAGTTCGCTTCGGCGCGCATCAGGACCGCTTCCGCGGACTGCTTGGCGTCGGGCCTCAGGCCCAGAACTTCCTGGCATTTCTGATCGACCATTTTCGCTTCCTTGGCTTCGAGGGCGCAGCGGGCGCGGTGCAATAGAGCGGTGATCCTGACCTGGGCGTTCGGCACCACGAAGTTGTCCAAGAGGTCGTCGTAGAGAGGCGCGCAGGATTTGTGGTCGCCGGAAAGATAGGCGGCCTCAGCGCGCTGGAAGAGCGATTCGTCCACGTTCTCAGCAGCTTCCCTCGTAAGGGCGAGCGATTCGTCGGCGGTCTGCGCGGCTTTCGCGTAAGCGCCGGCCAGATTCTCGGCGGCCGCCTTGAAAGCCAGGGCGTAGCCCTTCTGGGCGTCGTTCATCTTGAAGCTGTCGAGCTTCGCCAAAGCGGCGTCGGTCTTCTCCCTGTCCTTGGCTCTCACGGGAATGGAAAGCAAAGCGATCCTAGCGGCGTCGCTGCCCATGGTTTCAAGGTCTTTCTCCCATTCTTCGGTGGAGTACTGCTGACTGACCAAGACCTCCCCTACTCTGACCAGGGAGAGCGCGCCGTAACCGGTCTCGGGATATTTCTGGTAAGCTTCCTTGAAGGCTTCCACCGCTTCAAAATATTTGTTGCCCAAAACCTTGTCTTCGCCGACTTCATAGGCGGCTTCCGGAGCATAGCCGTGCTCGGGATATTCTTTTACGAGCCTGGCGCTGTACTCGGCGGCATCCGCATACTTGCGGTCGCTCTTGGCGAAGTAAGCCATCCAGTAGAGCGCGTCGCCGGCTTCCGGAGACTTAGGATAATCTTTCAGAATCGTGTCGAGGTTCTCCTTCATGCCGGCCATGTCGTTGGCATAGTAAGAGCAGAAAGCCTTCTGCAATATGGCGACCGGCTTGGACTTCTCAGCCGCTTCCTTATCAAGAGCCAGTACGCGGTCGAAGGTCTCTTTAGCCTTGTCGTATTTCTGTTCGGACATATAGACGCCGCCCAGTGTCATAAGGATGTCGGCCTGCAGGTCGCTATCCGCGAATTCCGTCAGCATCTTCTCCAGAACTTCCACGCCTTCTTCCACTTTGCCCTGCTTCACGCACATATCGGCCTGCAGATACAGAGCCTGTTCTTTCAGCCTCGGCAGCGTGACTTCCGCGCAGAGTTCCGCGGCCTTTTCGAAGTTCTTGGCTTCCGCTTCCGCTGTGGCGTAGGCTAGCTTGATCTCATGCACATACTCTTCGAGCTTGTATTCCTTGGCGAATTCCGGGAATTCCTCAATAGTTTTCTGGAGGAAGTCCAGCGCGTCCTGATAACGCTTCTGTTCGATGTAGCCTTCCGTCAAGCGGACGTAGCTCTGCGGCACCAGAGTACTCTCGGGGAATTTTTCCGCGAACTGCTTCAGAGCCTCCTCGGCCTCTTTGTATTTCTGGTCTTTAAGGAGCGCGTCGCCCAAAAGGAAATACATGTTCTCGGCGACTTCGCCTTCCTTGTACTCTTCCAGGCCGGCTTTCAGATTTCTGACCGCTTCGCCCGGCTGGTTGTCCTCAAGAAGCCCCTGGGCCAAAACGAGCCTCATGGGAGCGGCAACGTCATTGCCGGGATACTTCTTGATAAACTCAAGGTAAGAATTTTCGGCGCGCTTGAAATCCTTGGCGGAAATGTCGCTCTGCACGCCTCTGAACCACGCCTGCGTGCTGAACTCGACTTCCGGATACAAACGCATGATGCCTTCGAAACCGATCCTCGCTTCCAAGAAATGGCCGAGCTGTTCGTAAGTCTGGGCGATCTCCCACAGAATGCCGGCGTTCTGGGCTTTTTCGTCCGGTTTCTTGCCGGGCGTCTTGATCCTGCGGTAAACGTTGATGGCGCCTACGTAGTTGCTGCATCCGCGGTATATCTCGCCAAGCTTGTAAAAAGTGGCGATGCGCACGTCCTTGTTGTTGTTCGTCTTCAAAATGTTGCGCATCATCTTTTCCGCTTCCTCGGGCTGGCCGTTCCTGACGAAGATCTCGGCCAGAACGTAGGAGGAGGGAATGAAAAGCTCATTGTTGGGGTTCTTGGTGAAGTCCGCGATCTGCTTTTTGGCGTCGTCATAGCGGCCTTTCTTGACCAGAACTTT
>JAFYIM010000388.1 GCA_017538635.1 bacterium | reverse complement strand
GTGCCGACGGTGATGCCTTTCAACTTAAGAGCGACGCCGTTGAAGCCAGCTTCAACACCATTGATGGTGCCGGTGACTTTGCCGCCTTTCTGGGCGATGGCTTTACCAGCAGCAGCCTTGACAACGATGTTGCCGTTGGCGGTGGTGAACTGGACCTGGCCTTTGTCACCCAGCTGGGTGCCGAAGTCAACGATGGTGGCGCCGGTTTCATCGACGGTGACGACCGGGGTCACTTCGGGCTTGGAGAAGCCTTCCAGACCTTCGCAGAAGACCTGCGGGGTCTTGGCAGCGTAAGCGATAGCAGCGATGACGAGTAAAGAAGCAACGATGATTTTAGTAGCTTTCATTTTATGTCTCCATAAATGTGGTATTTTAAACAATGTCTCCCAAACGGAATCAACAAATTGTGACTCCCCTCCGGTGGGTCGTTTCCCCGCCCGGAACCTTCCGGACTAAAAATAAGGGCTCGTTTCCCTGTATTGAAGACCTTAACGCTCGAAGCTGTTATCCGGCCTTTCACTCTGCATTGTTTCTGCAGTATTTTTCACGGGTATTGTATCAGAACCTGTATCCGATGTCAACACCACCCCGTCTCCCGCCGTCTCCTCCTTTCCAAGGGTCCTTTCCCTGGAAAGCTCGAGCTCCTTCTCCTCAAGCCGCAGGGCCACAGCGTCTCTTTCGCGGCGGATCCTCCAGCCGATCGGAGAATTCTTGAAGTACTCTTCGCACTCTCCGTCTATGCGGCGGAAACTTACGTCAGTGAACTCCACGGAGCCGGGGCTGGCGACATTTTCGCTCCCGCAGTAAAAAACCGCGCGGCAGCTGGCTTCATTGGTAACGACCAGGTAGCACAGGGACCACTGCCTGCTGCCGGCTTTCCATTTTGCGGAGAATGTCTGGGCGTCCAGGCCCTGGGCACGGAACTTCAGGGATATTTCATCCGGCGCTTCCCTGCCTTCCGGAATTCTGGCGTAAGCCTGGCAAAGATATACGCCTTTTTCCAATTCCAGCCGCTGGGCCACTCCGGCGCGGCCGCCCGGTTCGCCCTGGCATAAGAGCCAAAGGTCGGGAGTGGAAAGGAACGTCTGGGGCAATTTCTCCCCTTTCACGGATTCCGAACGCCAGACGCCAAGACCTTTCTCAAAATAGCGGTTCTGCAGACATTCTCCGGCTTCTTCGAAGATCGCTTCCCTCGGAAGGTCGTTGGTTACGGTCGTGCCGAGTTCCTTTTTGGCGGCGAAACGCTCTCTGTAAGCCTCGTTGAGATCTTTCTCGCCGCTGCCGTCCATGCTGCCCCTGATGCCTGACCAGTCGTTGAAAAACACCACGTTGGCAGGTTCGTTGCGGTAGATCTTGTCGAAGATCGTGTTGAATATCTTGAAATTCGCCGCCGAAAGCCCGTATGTGTTCATGAGCGCCGTGGGGGCTACAAACTTCAAGCCCCCTCCGAAATTGCGGTAAGCTTCCAAAAGAAACACGACGTCCGGAAAGTCCTTTACGGTGAGATCGAGGTAACTCTGCGCGCTCTTCAGATCTTTTTTCCTGGCGGCCGAGGCCCATCTGGCGGCGAAGTTGCGGCTTTTCTGAAGCTCGTCCGTATCCATGAGCTTGCAGCCCCTTATCAGGCCGTGACGATAAGTCCTGGCTAAGCTTGAATAAGAGAGATCATCCGGCGAAACCGGCGGCAAAAGAGCGAGCTGCGAACAGAGTTCGTCCCTGCCTTCCTTGCTCCAGGAAGTGTCCACGCAATTCAGAACAGCCAGGCACATGGCCGCCAGCTGCTGGGCGGAATGAACGGCGACGTTTGATCTCAAAAGGAACGTTCGTTCATTCGACGCCCTGATCTCGCAAATATCGCTGACGGGGCCGAAATCGGCCGGAGTGTCGAGATTCAGTATCCACCAGGCGTTTCCGTGCGCTCCGTCCAAGGAATCTTTCCTGGCGATCAGATCTCCGTCTTCCAGGATATTCCAGTTGCGGGCGGATTTTCTCCTGTTCTCATAACGGAGGACGTCGTAAAGCGGCGTGCTGCTTTCCTCACCTCTCATAAGCTTAGGCAAAATGAGAACGTCGCCCTCCTTGAAGCCGCTGGTCCGGTCGTCAAGGCATTTGCAGATCCTGTCAGTGATCTCGGAGAGATCGCTGGATTCGGATTCGAATCCTGAGGTCTTGGCGGACAACAGATAAAGAATGAACGGCAAGACCAAAAGCGATGCTATAAGCGGCCTGAGCCTTGGAGCGGATAAAGTACGGCACAAAAACCTGGAAAGCTGGGAAAGCAGCTGGCCGCAGAGCATCCCTCCGGCGCCTATTATCATCGAAAGGAAAACCGTGGACGCGTACCCGACTGTCCCGGGATCAAGCTTGACCATCCTCAAATAGAAGTAGAAGAAGGAACCTGCCAGAATACAGTAAAGGCCGCAGCGTTTGACATCGGAGAAGAGCAGCAAAAGCCCGCCAATAACGCAGGAGACCAGGCACAGAAAGCTTGTACGGGCGAGGAAAGGCGAAACGGCAGCGGGGTTCGGCGAGGAAACGATCCAAAAATCTCCGCCTATGTCATACTTCAGCGGATCCAGGCCTCCGCAGAAAAAGAAGAGCGACGCGACAGGCAAAGCAAGCGGCAGCAAACGGCTGACCGCAAGGAAAATAAAATCTCCGAATCCTCTTTTCCTCGCATTCCAGATGATGCCGACCACCTGTGTCAGCGTTATCAAAACGAGACAGATGAAAGCGAAGACAGGCATCGTTCCGGGCATTCCGGCTAAAAGCGAGATCAATATGCAGCGGGCGAGGAAATACTTGTATCCTTCCTTGTAGCCGCTGACCGAAGCGCGGTAAGTCGTGAGAATCAGAAGCAGGAGCAAAAGCTGCAGGGAGAAAAGCCCGCCGTCCAGCTGCAGAAGATTTTTGCCGGCGAGAAGGAAGATCAGCCCCAGAGTAACAAGCGTAGAAGCGGTCAGCATCCTTACGATCGTTTGGAAGAAAGCCAGGATGAAGAGACATATGCACAAAACGAGGCAGGACATCATGGCGTACTGGTTCGGCGAGACCAGCTTTGCGTAATTTATCTTCGAGCAGACCCAGGCGTAAGCTATCTGAACGGCGCCGAAAAGCGAACCGCAGCGGGCTCCTGACTCGTCGAAAAAAAGTTCCCGCCAGCTTTCAAACATGTGTGCCTGACGGAATATGTGATCCTGGTTCATGTTGAAATTCCGGTACATCCCATTGGAAAGTTTCCAGAACGCGACGACCAGCGCCACCACGACCAGCAACGTCAGGACATAAGCGGAGGCCTTTATGGCAAGCCTGCCTTTCGCGCCGACACCTTCCTTTTTAAGGGGCAAACCATCGGACACGTAATCAGCGCCGTCATCCTGGCCCGCATTGCTGTATACCCCCGAGGCGCCGTCGTAATACTCCTGATCGCCTTTCCTTTTGAAAAGGGAAACTACCCAGTCTACTGCCTCAAAGACCCTGAAAAAGCCAATGAACGAAAGGAATCTTTCCCAGAAAGTCTCCTTGTTTATGCCTTCCGTTTCAGCATCGTCCTCATCCGACGAAAAGAGGAAGGAATAAAGGCGGGAGAACTGCTCCTGGAAGAAATCCATGGTGACCATCAGGAAAGTATGGAAAGGCCGGCTTTCGTTGTCCTCCATTTCGGAAGTGCCCTCCAAAGGCGTTTCCTCGGCAACGGCTCCTTCGGCGGCCTCCTCGTCCTTCTTCCCTTTGAAAACATAGCCCTTGCCAAGAATGTAGTTGACTATTATGACTATGGGCTGGGTTATGTATTTGGCCGCCACGCCGGGCGACACGATCCTAAATACAAAGAAGCAGCCGCCAAGGGAAAGCGCCAGTTCGTAATTCTTAGGAATTATCCAGGCGAAAAACGTGGTGAGCCCCACGTCCAGGACGCCGGAAAGACCTCTGGCCAGAACGAAGCGCCAAACTTCCTTTCCAAGCTCTTTTTTGTTTTCGCATTTGGAATTGAAAACGAAAAGCTTGTTGGAAAGATAGGCGAAG
>JAFYIM010000387.1 GCA_017538635.1 bacterium | reverse complement strand
TCCCGAACCATGCGGGCTGTTTGTTATGCTTCTTCTGCCTTTGTTTTTAAGAAGAAACAAAAATTAGAACTCGCCGGCGAAGGGGCCGGGGAGGACATTTCCTTCGCGCTTCTTGCCCTCGAAGTCGGTGTCGAAAACTATGGGCGTGCCGTCGGGGTTCTCGAAGGGCTGGTCGGGCTGGAAGGCTTTGCCCAAGGTCTCCGTTGTGATAAGGATTACCGGATGGTTCTTTACTAGGTCGTAGAGGTTGGTCTTGAGTTTTAGTTTGCCGTCCTTTTCTTCCAATTCCACGAAGACTTTGCTTTTGTCGTCGACGATGGCGTTCCTCTCTTTTTTCCAGGGCTTGGCTCCGTTTAGGTAAACGTTGCCGGAACACCAGACCGGCAGATAGCGGAAGTGGTATTTTTCAAGGGCGTCCATATCGGGCGTTTCATTGTCCATGTCGAAGTTCGCGATCCACTCCTCGTAGGTCGGGAATTCGTCGAAGACGGAGGTGCCGGTCTCGGTCTTGAATTTGTAATCGTCTCTTTTGATGAAGATGTTGTTGTAGATCCGATCGTCGCCGTGAAGGATGGTCATGAAGCCCATGACTTCCGTGCGGTGCGGGATGTGATACGGCGTGTAGCGTTGACGGAGTTTCCCTTCCACCATGCCGTCGCAGCCGTCGTCTATGGAGGCGATGGGGCCGGTGATGATGTTGTGCACGAGGGCGAAGCCCTCCGTGGCCATGCGGAAGGAAACGTCGGAAAGGAGAATGTTGTTGTCGATCAGCGTGGGGCCGTGGCCGACTTCCACGAAGATGTCCTGGCTGCCCATGCCGCCGGGAAGATATGTCGCAAAGGGCGGGCGGTGGTTGTCGTGCAGCAGATTCTGGGTTATGCGGGTGCCCTGGGCTTCCCAGTCTGTCCAGATGCCCATGACGCAATGGTGGATGTGATTGCGCCTTATAACGACGTCTATGGCGGCGTGGAGCTTGATGCCGGCCACTTCGGCGCCGCCCAGTTCCATCATGTTGTTGATATGGTGGATGTGGTTATCCTCGATAAGCGAGAAGACGCCGCCCATGCGGCCTATGATGCCGCCCTGTTCGCAGTGGTGGATGTTGTTTCTTCTTATGATGTGCGAGCCGATTTTTTCCTTGAGCCAGCCGTGGTACTGTCCGCGGCAGACCGCGTCGCGCTCCATCTGCGTCGGGCTTTTGACGTGCTTATATGTGAAGAAGTGTTCGTTTTCGGGATCTAAGTATTTGCCGACGCAGATGCCGGCGCACTTAGAGAGGCTGATGTCGCAGTCCTCTATTATCCAGCCCTTGGACCAATGCGGCCCTATCATGCCGTCCTGGAAGGCGGCGGGCGGCGCCCAGGTCGTGGCGGCCTTGTTGATCTTGAAGCCCTGGACTGTGATGAAGCCAATACCTGTTTTGGAGGGGAAGAAGCATCTTCTGCGGACGTTGATCTCGACTTTCTCTTTATTGGGATCCTTGCCTTGGAAATTGGCGAAGAAAATGGTCTTGCCGTCCTTCTTTTCAAAGAACCATTTGTAGATGGAATTATCGGGATCCCAGGAATAATCGGTTTTCTTGCCTTCCAAACATTCCTCTAAGCTTCCCGCTTCGTAGAAGGCCTGGTCGTTCATATAGAGCGAGCCGGTGTGCTTCGTTCTGCCCGCGAAATACCAGTCGCCGTAAACGAAGGTGGAGTAAGGGTCGTAGTCGCCAAAAATTGAATCATCAACTTCGGCGGTCCAGACAGTGCCTTTGTAAAGTTTCCAATTCGTCAAAAGCTCGGCGCCGGTTATTTCCGCGCCCAGGGGTTCGGCGCTGCGATACGTTATCCGCTGCTCTTCGGTTCCGGCGTTTTTGGGATCGACGTATTCGCGGTAAAGGCCGGGAAGGACAACTACTTCATCGCCGGGCTTAGCGAGCTGCGCGGCTTCGTTGATCTTTTGAAAAGGAGCTTCTTTGCTGCCGTTGCCGGCGGACTTGGCATGGGCGTCAACGTAGATGATCATAAGATTAAATTATTTGGTTGTGGATCGGCGTTTCCTGATCAGATCTAAAAAGAGCTCGTCGGAAAGGCCGTAGTCTTTGTCCCAGGTTAAAAGCAGTCTGACCAGCGCGTTTTCTGAAAGCGCGGAGTTTTCGTCGATGATATCGGTTATCTCATTTTGCTCTTCCTGGAGGGTGAGGAAAAGCGCGGCGGCTTTCTTCATTTCCGGCCAGAGCAAAGGATCGCTTTTGAAAGCTTTTTTATCTATGAGCAGGGTTTTGTACCAGTGTTCGGCGTTTTGAAAGTCGGAAAAAGCAAAGGAGCGCAATTCCTTATTGCCTTTGAATTCGTCGATCAGCTTTATGGTGACGGGAAGCTCGCGGCCCAATTGCGCAAGGTAAGCCAGAATGGTAAGCAGGTTCATTTGGCAGAAAGCCTCGAAGCCGAAAACGAGCGTCAGGTCTTCCAAGAGAAGCTTGTCTTTTTCAGGGAGCGCTCCTATGACTTTGTTGGCGTATTCCGCTTCGCTCTCGTTGTGGTAGGCGGCGCGGGCTTTTATGAAGGCGGGGGAAAAGACCTCGCTGTCGCTTGGTCCCGCGATCATGGTTTCCCTCATGGGGGCGCCCATGGGGTAAATGTCCTTAAGGGCGTCCCCGGGGATGATGCAAACGGGGGCTGTCATTTCTTGGGCGTGGTGAGCCAGACGTTGTCTATGAGCCTTGTGGTGCCGAAATAGACGGCCAGGGCGACGAGGATCTTCTGACCTTTCTTGAAGGTTTTGACTTCCTCAAGGGTTTCCCGGTCGCAAACGCTGATGTAATCTATTTTGGCCAGAGGAGACGTCGCGATGATTTTGGCGATGAGCTTTTTCGTTTCCGCGGCGCTCTTGCCTTTCGCCACGGCGTCTTTGGCGGCCTTGAGGGAGTGGGAAAGCACGAGGGCCTCTTTCTTTTCCTCGGGGCTCAGGTATTTGTTGCGGGAGCTTAAAGCCAGACCGCTCTTTTCCCTGATGAGGGGGCACTCCACGACCTTTATGGGGAAGTCCAGGTCCCTTATCATGCGCTCAAGGATAAGCAGCTGCTGGGCGTCCTTCTTGCCGAAGCAGGCGAAGTCGGGCTGCACAAGGTTGAAGAGTTTGGAGACGACGGTGCAGACGCCCTTGAAGTGGCCGATCCTTCTGGCGCCGCAGAGAAATCTGGAAAGAGCTTCCTCGTTGACCCAGGCGGAGCGATCGTCAAAGTACATTTCCTTGGGCTGGGGGGCGAAGACTGCGTCGGCGCCCATTTCCTGGCAGACCAGAAGATCTTCCTTTAAAGTGCGGGGGTATTTGGCGAAGTCTTCGTTGGGGCCGAATTGGGTGGGGTTGACGAAAACCGAGACCACCACGGCGTCAGCCAGCTGGCGGGCTTTTTTGATAAGCGAGGCGTGGCCGGCGTGCAGGGCGCCCATAGTGGGAACGAGGGCGATGGTCTTGCCGTCTTTTTTGGCGCTTTTTATGAATTTACGCAGCGCCGTTTTGTTCTTAAGGAGCAGAGGAGCCTTGTTCATATTGCCTCCCCTTTTATTCGCTTTTGGGCGTTTCGGAGGGATCTTCTTTCTTTTCCTCTTTCTTGGCGTCCTCGGCGGTCTCGGCGTAGTTCATCTGCAGCATGGCGATCTGGTCGTTTAGAAGGTCGGATTCTTCCTTGGAGAGATTGCCCTTGGATTTTTCCCTCAGCATGACGAGGGAATCGATGAAGTAGCTGGCGCCCTGGAGGTCGACTTTCGTTTCCTTGGTTTCGGGGTTGGCGATCTTGCCAAGGTTGACCATGGCAAGCTGGGCGAAATTGAAGATCAGCATCACAAAGAGATGGCTGTTGTGATCGTGCGCATGTTCGTGCTCTTCACTCATAAAAACTCCTTAAATAGTGTTGTTTCTCAAGAAGAATTATACCATTTGTTTCAAGATGCAAAAAGCAGCATACATCCCCAAGCGAACTCACGGAGGACGGAATACAGGAGAACTTTCGCGCGTAGTCCGTGAGCGGGGGGTGTATGCTGCTTTTTGCGGCGTGTGCAGATTTTACTGCCAGCCGTATTTTTTAGCGATCTCTGTCAGTTGCTCCTCCGTCACCGGGAAGCGCCAGAGCTGATAATACTTGATGAGGTTCTGGCCGGCGGCGACGTTCAGGGCGGCCAGGGCCACGGGAAGACGGTCCTCTTCTTTTTCGATTTTCGGAACGCCTTTTTCATTCAGTTCCACGAAGAGACGGTACCATTTCTTCATGACGTCCCAGCCGTAAACTTTGACGATCTTCTGGAAAAAGGCCTGGATCTCGTCGCTGTTCAAGGTGTCGTAGGTCCTTTCGCTGTCCGCGAGGTAGCTGTCGCCGAAGCAGAGGAAGAAACTGTCGGAGAACTTCTTTATGGGCATCCTTTTTTCGTTGGAGAGCGGCAAATAATCCGTCCCCTTTCCATATATGCCGAGATAGTCGGCGCTGGGCATATGGGAGAAGGCGTAGGTCAGCTTGAAGTTGGCGTGGAATTCCGCGCAGGGGCCGCTCCAGATGTAATATTCGCCGATCTCGTCGTCGAAGTTGTGGCCCATCTCGTGGGTCCAGCCGAAGCTCATGATGCCCTGCTTGAATTCTTCCAGCGTCTGGGGAACGAAGTCCATGGTCAAAACTATGGGGTTGCCGGCGTAGGCCCAGGCGTAGGCGTTGGGAGTCTCCTCGATCTTGGAAAGAGCGCCCTTGAAGGGGCGGTGGCCGGTCAGCTCCATCATGGCGGCGTAGGCTTCGTCCATCCAGCCGAGCATTTCCTTTTCCCACTTTTCGCCCTTCCAGTTTTTCTTCTGCAGGGAAACTATCATGTAGTTCCCGGTGAGGGCCTGCAGAGGCGTTTCAAGGGTCGCGGTCTTGATTTCCAAAAGGGAGGGCAGCGACAGTATCTCGCCGTTCGCCTTGGTAAGAGTGAACACGCCCTCGACGGCCGGGCCTTGCGGGGAAAGCGTTCTGACGCTATCTGGGTAATACATGGCGGGACCCCAGCTGGCTTCCGAGGAAGGCTCCAGGGCGATGTCCAAATTTTCCTCCCATGTGTCGTTGTCGCCGCGCCAGTGCGCCACGAACTTCGTTATCTTGTAGCTGTCGGGGGAGGGGTTCTGGAAGGTGTATTTCGCCCAGTTCCAGCCGTTGCTCATCCAGCCGCGCTCAGGAGTCAGGGCGGCGTTGACGACGGGGCCGAAATTCGGAGCGGCGAAAACGGAAAGGGAGGCGAAAAGCAGGAAAAGGAATTTTTTCATTGTAGTGTGCTTACGGTTTGATTACAGTCCGTATTTGTCCGCGGCGGCTTTGAGGGATTCCTCGGTGACGGGGAAGCGCCAGAGCTGATAGTACTTGATCAAGTTCTGGCCGACGGCTTTGTTCAAAGCGGCGAACTGGAAGTTGACTTTTTCTTCCGGGGTCGCGGGGGCGGGCAGGCCTTTGTCTTTGACCGCGCCGATTATCCTGTACCACTTCTTGATGGGATCCCAGCCGTAAACTCTCACGATCCTCTGGTAGAAGGACTGGAGCTCGTCGCTGTCCAGCGTTTTCCAGGATCTGGTCTTGTCGGCCAGGTATTTTTCGCCGTAGAGCAGGAAGAAGCGGTCGCCCAGCTTGGTGATGGGAATGCGCTCGTCTTTGTCCACGGGCAGGATGTCGGTGCCTCTCCAGCGGATGCTCAGATATTCCCTGGAGGGCATGTGGTCGAAGGCGTAGAGGACTTTGATGTTGGCCTGGAACTCCGTACTGTCGTGGTCCCAGCGGAGGAAGTCCGTCAGGTCGCAGTCGAAGTTGTGGCCGACTTCATGCGCCCAGCCCCAGCTCATAAGACCCTGCTTGAATTCGCTGATGGTGTCGGGAACGTAGAGGCCGGTCAAGGTCACGGGGTTGCCGGCGTAGGCCCAGGCGAAGCGGTTGGGGGACTCTTTCATGCCGGTTATTTTGCCGTCGAAGGGCTTTCTGCCGACCAGTTCGACGTAACATTCGTAGCATTCGTCCATCCACTTCAGCATGTCCCTCTGCCAGAGGCCGCCGTCAAAGCGGGATTTCTGGAAGGAAACATAGATGTACTGTCCGGTGATGGAGGCCAGGGGCTCCTCGAGGACGGCTCTTTTGGTCTTGAGCTCGAAGGGCAGATATGTCGCCTTGCCTTCCCTTTTGACTCTGAATTTGCCTTTCATGACGACTTTGCCTTCAGGCATCTTCTCGAACATGTCTTTGGGAAGGTAAGTGTCGTGCAGCCATTTGGCTTCTTTGCCGGGAGCGATGGTGACGTCGACCTTCTGGGTCCAGGGTTCGGAATTTTCCGTGCCGATCCACTGGGCTTCCATCTCCTCCACGGTCCAGTCTTTCTGGCCGGAGTTTTTGAAGACGAACTTGGCTTTGTTCCAGGCGCCGACGTCGAAGCCGATGTCGAATTCCGGGCCGGCTTTGACGCTAAGGGCGGTGGGAGCGGCCGGGTCGGCCAGAAGGGAAACTGACATTGCAAAAAGCAAAAAAGGAACTAGGAAACGCATTTGGTTCTCCTGATTATAGGGGTTAAACGTAGATTCTTACAAAATGATACCGCAAAAGGCGTTTTGATTCCATGCTTATAGGAAACTAGCGAAAAATGAATAACCGCACATCGCCTTCTTTTGGGCCGCCGAGTCTGCCCTTTGATTTTACGGAGGGGTTTGGTATAATATCTGAACATATTTTTATAACTAAAAAATAACCACTTAACCCCTATTTTCATTTTCGATATGAAAAAACACTCCTTAGTCGCTTTGGCTTTGCTGGGCGCCGCCTCCGTTATGGCCGCTCCTGAAGCCCAGTGCACGGATTGTTTCGCGCAATCCGCCCCCTATCTTGCCGTCGCGGCCGCCGTCTTGGCGCTGCTGGTGGCGTTCATCTGCTACAAGAGCATGGTCAAGGCTCCGGAAGGCTCCCCTCGCATGATCGAGATCGCGGCCTACGTCCGTGAAGGCGCCATGGCTTACCTCCGCCGCCAGTACAAAGTGGTGGGCGCGGTCTTCGCGATCCTCTTTGTCATTTTCGCCATTCTGGCCATCTTTAAGATCCAGAACCCGTTCGTTCCTATAGCCTTCCTTACCGGCGGTTTCTTCTCCGGTCTTTGCGGCTACATCGGCATGAACACCGCTACCAAAGCCAGCTCCCGTACCGCCCAGGGCGCGTCCGAAGGTCTGAACCGCGGCCTGCAGGTCGCCTTCCGTTCCGGCGCTGTCATGGGTCTTTGCGTGGTCGGCCTTGGTTTGCTGGACATCTCCCTTTGGTGGATCATCCTTGACAAGCTGGTCTTCACGGCCGGCAACATGGCCGACGGTCTTTCCGTCTGCGGCCTTGACCTGGTCCACGCCGGCACAGACAACGCTCACAAATATATCGAGATCACCACGACCATGCTGACCTTCGGCATGGGCGCTTCCACCCAGGCCCTCTTCGCCCGTGTCGGTGGCGGCATCTACACCAAAGCCGCTGACGTAGGCGCCGACCTGGTCGGTAAAGTTGAAGCCAACATTCCGGAAGACGACCCCCGCAACCCCGCCACCATCGCTGACAATGTCGGCGACAACGTGGGCGACGTTGCCGGTATGGGCGCCGACCTCTATGAATCCTACTGCGGTTCCGTTCTGGCCACCGCTTCTCTGGGCGCCGCTCTCGGCACCGGCGAAGGCGCTGTCGCCAATCCGCTGAGCTTCGTCTTAGCTCCGATGCTCATCGCCGCTGTCGGTATTCTGCTTTCCATCGTCGGCATCTTCCTGGTCCGCTGCAAAGAAGGCGCCACTCAGAAGAATCTGCTTAGAGCTCTGGCGACCGGCACCTGGACCAGCACGGCCCTCATCATCGTCGCCGCTTTCTTCATCATCAGCGCTCTCGGCCTGCCCTTGGGCCTCTTCGGTTCCGTGGTGGCTGGCCTTGTCGCCGGTGTCATCATCGGCCAGGCGACCGAATACTACACTTCTGATGAATATCAGCCCACCAAGGGCATCGCCAATCAGGCTAACATGGGCGCCGCCACGACCATCATCGACGGTCTGGCTGTCGGTATGTTCTCCTCAGGCATTCCTGTCGTGACGATCTGCATCGCTATCCTGGCCGCCTTCGGTCTGGCCGGCGGTTTCGCCAATGCCAGCCAGGGCCTCTACGGCATCTCTATCGCGGCTGTCGGTATGCTCGCCACTCTGGGCATCACCCTTGCCACTGACGCTTACGGCCCGATCGCCGACAACGCCGGCGGCAACGCCGAAATGTCCGGCATGCCCGCCGAAGTTCGCACCAGGACCGACGCGCTCGACTCCCTCGGCAACACGACGGCTGCGACCGGCAAAGGCTTCGCCATCGGTTCCGCCGCCCTCACCGCCATGGCCCTTTTGGCCGCTTATCTTGAGGAAGTCAAGATCTGGCTCGGCAAGCTTTTGATTTCCGCTCCGGATTCCGCTTGCCTGAACGTCGTCAAGAAATACTTCGAAGGCCAGGGCGACCTTAAGGCCGCCATCAGCGGCATCGGCATGAAAGACTTCGTCTCCATGTACGACCTCAGCCTTCTCAACCCCCTGCTCCTCTGCGGCCTCTTCATCGGCGCCATGATGGCTTTCGTCTTCTGCGCCATGACCATGAAAGCCGTCGGCCGCGCTGCCGGCGCCATGGTCCAGGAAGTCCGTCGTCAGTTCAAGGAGATCGCCGGCATCATGGAAGGAACCGGCAAGCCTGACTACGCCCGCTGCGTGGCTATTTCCACGGCCGGCGCTCAGAAAGAAATGCTGATCCCCTCTTTGCTCGCCATCATCGTCCCCGTCGTGACCGGCTTGGTCCTCGGCGTGGCTGGCGTCCTTGGTCTTCTGGCCGGCGGCCTGACCGCCGGTTTCGTCCTGGCCTGCATGCTTAACAACGCCGGCGGCGCCTGGGACAACGCCAAGAAGGTCATCGAACGCGGCAACCATGGCGGCAAGGGCTCCGAAGCTCACAAAGCTGCGGTGGTCGGCGACACGGTCGGCGATCCTTGCAAAGACACCAGCGGCCCCGCCCTGAACATTCTTATCAAGCTGATGAGCATGGTCTCCGTGGTCTTCACCCCGGTCGTCGTCAAGTTCGCTCCTGTCATTCAGGAATGGCTCGGCCTCATCAAGTAAATTTTACGAATATGAAAAAATATTTCGCGTTCATATCAACGTTTTTAGCAAGCGCCCTCCTTTGGGCGGATGAAGTCGCGACGAGTTCAGCG
>JAFYIM010000386.1 GCA_017538635.1 bacterium | reverse complement strand
GGCATCAGGCCGAAAATGAAGACCATGGACATCAGCCCGTTCACGGCCGCCATGGACATCTTGAGATTCTTCTGCACAAAAGGTATGGCGGACATCTTGCCGGCGCTGTAAAGCCCGAAGATGATGCCGATAACGGTCAGGCTCACCCAGAGAGCCGGAATGATCCCGAACTTCAGGCTTAGGAAGATCCCTATGAGCAGAAGCAGAACTCCCGCCATGGAAAGCGCCATCACGTAAGCCTTCTTCATCGCGGAGACCAGCGCTCCGGAGAAGAAGTAGATCAAAGCCGGACCTACCGTCACGGTGGCCGCCACCGCCTGGGTGATCCAGGCGCGGTCATCCATGCCGTAGATGCCCGTCAGCTGTTCCATGACAAAATACTGCATCGCCCCCAGAACGAAGGAGGAGAGCAGCGTGGAAGTCAGCAGTGCCAGAAGGGAAAACATAGCGCCTTATTTTTCCACCAGGGAGATAAGCGTGTCGGCCACGTACTGTTTCTGTTCCGTCGTGAGTTCCGCGTAGATAGGCAGAGCCAGCGTTTCGCTTGCGGCCTTTTCGGATTCCGGGAACGCGCCAGATTTATAGCCGAGATACTTGAAGCATTCCTGCATGTGCAATGAGACCGGGTAATAGATGTCGCAGCCTATGCCCGCGGCCTTAAGGCCCGCTATCACTTCGTCCCTTCTGGGCACGCGCACGATGTACTGGTTGAAGATCATGTAGTTCCCGGCCATTTCCTTCGGCGTGATGATCTTTTCGCATTTCTCGAAAGCCTTGGTGTAGAAAGCCGCGTTAGCTCTGCGGCCTTCATGCCAGTCGTTGAGATGCGGAAGCTTGACGCTCAGAACCACAGCCTGCAGGGCGTCCAGTCTGAAGTTGCCGCCGATGTACTGGTGGTAATATTTCGGATGCATGCCGTGCACTCTCATCTTCTCGAGTTTAGAAAAGAGCTCGTCGTCGTTGGTGGTCACCAGACCGCCGTCGCCCGCGCCGCCCAGGTTCTTCGAGGGGAAGAAGGAGAAGCAGCCCACGGTTCCCATGGTGCCGGCCTGCTCGCCTTTGTATTTCGCGCCGATGGCCTGGGCGCCGTCCTCGATGACAAAGAGCCCGTGCTTCTTGGCTATGGTGCGTATGGCGTCCATGTCGGCGCACTGGCCGTAGAGGTGGACCGGCAGAATGGCTTTGGTCTTCTCAGTCACCTTCGCTTCGATCTGGTTGGCGTTGATATTGAAGGTGATGGGGTCGATGTCCACGAAGACCGGCGTGGCGCCCGTCCTGGCGATAGAGCCCGCGGTGGCGAAGAAGGTGTAAGGAGTCGTGATGACTTCGTCGCCCTCCCCTATTCCCAGCGCCATCAGCGCCAACAAAAGGGCGTCCGTTCCGGAGGAGACGCCCAGGGCGTGCTTGGCTCCGGTATATTTTTCCATGGCTTCCTCAAACTCTTTGACTTTGGGGCCCATGATGAAATACTGCGAATCAAAAACTTCCGAGACCGCTTTCATGGTCTCTTCCTTCAAAGGAGCGTACTGCGCTTTCAGATCCAAAAGAGGGACTTGCATTGTTTTTCCTTAGTGTATGTTTTTAATTTTTGTTTGCAAACATTTCTTTCGCTTTCTCGAGAGCAAGAGGTATTTTCGTGGCGTCCTTGCCGCCGGCCTGGGCCTGGTTGGGCTTGCCGCCGCCTCCGCCGCCCGTGATGGCCGCCATGGCTTTCACGATGTTGCCGGCATGCAGACCGGCCTTCACGCCTTCCTCGGAAACTAAAACCGTGAACGCGCAGCGATCATTAGCCCTTACGGCAATGGCTACGGCGTAGGAGTTCTGCAGGTTCGCTTTCAGGGCGTCGCAGAGAGCCTTCTGGCCTTCGCCGTCCAGTTCGCCGCAGTCAGCCGCGACTACCTTCAATTCGCCTATCGTCTCAGCCTTCGCCGCCAATTCCTTCGCCAGCTCTTTCACTTGTCCGCCCTGCAGGGCTTTCAGTTTCTTCTGCAGTTCCTTTATCTCATCGCTTTGCTTTTCAAGGCGGGCCATCACTTCGTCCGGGCGGGCGTGCAAATAATTCGCGGCTTCCTTAAGCTGGGCGCGCTGAGTCACGACGTCCTTGTAGCCCGCCGCCGCCACGTGCGCTTCCACGCGGCGGATGCCCGCCGCCAGAGCGCTTTCCTCTACAATGTAAAAACCGCCCAGCTGCCCGGTGGACTTGGCGTGCGTGCCGCCGCAGAGTTCCAGGCTGAAGTCGCCTATTCTCAGCATGCGCACTTCCGAACCGTATTTTTCCGAGAAGAGCATGGTGGCGCCCATAGCCTTAGCTTCGTCCACATTTGTCACCTTCGTTTCCACGGGAATATCCTGCCAGATCACTTCGTTCACTTTTGTTTCGATCTTAGCCAGTTCTTCTTCCGTCAAGGCTCTCGGGGAATGGAAGTCGAAGCGCATTCTCTCGGGGGAAACATAACTTCCCGCCTGGGTGGCATGGCTTCCCACCACTTCCCTTAAAGCCGCGTGGAAAAGGTGCGCCGCCGTATGATGGCGCCTGGTGGCTTCGCGTTTTTCAAGATCGATAGCAAGCTCGACTTCGTCGCCGACCTTGACCGTTCCCGTAGTAACCTCAACGTTGTGGGCCGTCAGCTTGCGGGCCGGATGGATGGTTCCCGTAACGGCAGCCGCGAAACCAGATCCCGTGATAGTTCCCACATCTCCTATCTGTCCGCCGCTCTCGGCGTAGAAAGGCGTTTCCTTAACGAAGATCTGTCCGACGTCACCCGCCTTCAATTCTTCGACTTTTCCTTCGCCTTTCTTCATCAGCGCTGTGACGACGCTCTTGCCGGAGTTTTCGCTATAACCGGTGAACACGGTGTCGCCCAATGTGGCGTAGAGTTCCTCATAGTCCGTTGTCAAAACTTTCCCGGAAACGTTCCTGGCGGCCTTGGCGCGCTCGCGCTGTTTCTTAAGCTCGGCTTCGAAGCCTTCCTGATCGACGGTTAGGCCTTTTTCCGCGGCCATGTCCAAGGTAATGTCAAGCGGGAATCCGTAAGTGTCGTAGAGCCTGAAAGCGTCGGCGCCGGCGATCTTGCCGTCCTTCACGCCCGCGGCGATCTCGTAGAAGAGTTCCTCGCCCTTCGACAAGGTTTCGCAGAAGCGCACTTCCTCGCCGTTGATGACTTCTTCGATGAATTTCTCCCTTTCTCTTATAAGGGGATAAACGCCGCCCATGGATTCCACGACCACCGGGACCAGGGAAGCCAAGAACGGCTTCGTTATGCCGATGGTCCTTCCGTAGCGGGCCGCGCGGCGCAATATGCGGCGCAGAACGTATCCTCTGCCCTCGTTGGAAGGCATGGCGCCGTCCGCGATGGAGAACACAAGCGCCCTGATATGGTCCGCCACCACGCGGTGTGCCATGGAGCCCAAGAAAGCTTCCTTCTCAGCGCCTTCCAAAACTTTCCCGGGAGGCGGGAACGGCACATAGGCCTTGCCGCTAAGCTTAGCGATAGCGTCCAATAAGGGCATGAAGACGTCCGTCTCGTAGTTGGAGTATTTCTTCTGAACGACGGAGGTCAATCTCTCAAGCCCGGCGCCGGTATCGACGCAGGGGCGCGGCAGCTTCTCAAGGCTGCCGTCCGGCTGACGGTTGAACTGCGTGAAGACCAGATTCCAGAGCTCCATGCAGCGCTTGTCGTCGAAGGGCGCGGGTTCGGCGAAGCCGAAGTAAGCCGGCAGGTCGATGTGTATCTCGGAGCACGGTCCGCAGGGACCGGTGTCGCCCATTTCCCAGAAGTTGTCCTTTTTGCCCAGCCGCACGATCCT
>JAFYIM010000385.1 GCA_017538635.1 bacterium | reverse complement strand
TACCCCGTTTTAGGCCTTGGCCATTCCGGCTCCAATTGCGACCGCAAGATCGACCTCAGCGACCTCAAGGCTCTGAAAGTCAAACGAAAAGGGTCGTGGAAATCAGACCCCCTTTTTGATAAAATATCGACTAATAAATAACCTACTTTTATTTCTAAAATCCCTATGGAGGCACTATGAAAAAAACGGTTCCTTTCAACGGCACCAAAGAACAGGAAGAGCAGCTGGTATCCTACATCAAAGAGATGAAGGACGTGCAGGGCAACCTCATTCCCATCATGCAGAAAGCCCAGGAGATCTACGGGTACCTGCCCATCGAAGTTCAGACCATCATCGCCCGTGAAATGGACATCCCTCTGGAGAAAGTTTACGGCATCTCCACTTTCTACGCTATGTTCACCCTTGAGCCCAAAGGCAAATACCAGATCGCGGTCTGTCTCGGCACGGCCTGCTACGTCAAAGGTTCCGGCGACGTTTACGCCAAGCTTGAAAAAGTCCTGGGTCTTCAGGGCGGCGGCTGCACGCCGGACGGCAAGTTCAGTTTGGAAGCCTGCCGCTGCCTGGGCGCCTGCGGCCTTGCTCCTGTCATGATGATCAACGGCGAAGTTTACGGCCGTCTGACTCCTGACCAGATCCCCGGCATCCTCGCCAAATACAACGACTGATATGAAGATCAAAGAAGTCAAAGAGCTCCTTGATGCCGAGCTCTTGTGCGGCGACGAAGCGGAACTTGAGAAAGACGTATTCAGTGCCTGCGGAAGCGACATGATGAGCGACGTCCTCGCCTACGTGAAAGACCAGTCCGTATTGCTTACGGGCCTTGTCAATCCGCAGGTGATAAGGACCGCCGAGATGATGGACATGATCTGCCTCGTCTTCGTGCGCTCTAAGAAGCCGACGGCAGACATGGTGGCTTTGGCGCACGAGCACGGACTCGTCGTCCTCGCTACGGAAAAACGCATGTACGAAGCCTGCGGCATACTCTATTCCAACGGTCTCACCAGCAAGGGAGTCAAGAAAAGATGAGTGAAAATCTCACTTTTCATTTTGACGTGAACGGCGAAGACTTCACTTCCGCCGGCCAGGCGTCCGTGCGTTTCAAGAAGAACATGCGCGAACTGGGAGTCGATCCGGAGATCATCCGGCGCGCTTCCATCGCCATGTACGAAGGCGAAATAAACATGGTCATCCATGCGCACGGAGGCGTGGCCGACGTCGAGGTGAGCGAAGACGCGATCAAGATCGTCCTGAAGGACCAGGGGCCGGGCATTCCCGACATCAAAAAAGCGATGCAGGAAGGCTACTCCACGGCTCCCGACAACATCCGCTCTTTGGGCTTCGGCGCCGGCATGGGGCTTCCCAACATGAAGCGCTATACCGACGAGATGCAGATAGAATCGACCGTGGGAGTCGGAACCACGGTCACGATGAAGATAAACTTAAATTGATTTAACTTTCGGCATGGAATATCAACATTCAGTATCCCTGGACATCGAGAAGTGCAAAGGCTGCACTTCCTGCGTCCACCACTGCCCCACCGAGGCCATCAGGATCAGGGACCGCCATGCCGTTATTGACGCGATGCGCTGCATCGACTGCGGTGAATGCATCAGGATCTGCCCGCACCAAGCGAAGAAAGCTTTGCGCGACGACCTCCTTGACCTGCAGCGCTACAAATGGAAGATCGCTCTCCCCGCCCCCAGCCTCTACGCCCAGTTCAACAATCTTGACGACGTGGATTTCGTTCTGCAGGGACTCCTTGACATCGGTTTCGACGACGTCTTCGAAGTGTCCAGAGGCGCGGAACTGGTGACGGCCAGGACGAGGCAGTATCTGAAAACGAGGAAGGGACCGAGGCCGGTCATCAGCTCAGCCTGCCCTGCCATCGTGAGGCTAATAGCCTTGCGTTTCCCGAGCCTCAAGGAAAATATCCTGGACCTCTTGCCGCCTATGGAAATAGCGGCCGCGATGGCCAGGGAGCAGGCCCTGAAAGATCATCCGGAATTTACGAGGGAAGACATCGGCGTCTGCTTCATCTCCCCCTGCCCCGCCAAAATGAGCTACGTGAAGAACGGCCTCCCGGAGTACAAGAGCCAGGTGGACGTAGTCGTGGGCTTCAAGGACGTCTATTTCCTTCTCATCAACGAGATGAGATATTCCAGACGCCCGAAGACGCTTTCCGAATCAGGCATGATCGGCATCGGCTGGGCCGCTTCCGGCGGCGAAGCCACCGCGCTCTTCAACGACGCGTATCTGGCGGCGGACGGAATAGACAACTGCATCCGCGTATTGGACCGCATCGAAGGCGGCGACTTCCCGAACCTGGAGTTCGTGGAGCTGAACGCCTGCCCGGGCGGCTGCGTAGGCGGCGCCATGACGATCCAGGATCCCTTCATCGCCAAGGCGAGGCTGCAGACCTTGAGGCGCTTCATGCCGGTCTCGCAGAACTTCGTGGATGAGAATGATCCTATTCCGGAAAATTATTTCGTAAAAGACATGGGCTCTTATACGCCGTTGAACCGCCTCTCCGACAACATGGCGGAATCCATGCGGATGCTGAAAGAGATCCAAGCCTTAAAGGACGAGCTTCCCGGCGTGGACTGCGGAGCCTGCGGCGCGCCCAATTGCCGCGCTTTCGCGGAAGACGTCGTGAAGGGCACGGCCAGTAAATGCGACTGCATCTTAACGCATCTGGAAGATGTCAAAGCCTTCCTGAGAGAAAAGGAGGAGTCATCGTGACCGTAGCCGAATTCGCCAAAAAATATTCCCTGGAAGTCCTCTCCCTGCCCGCTCCTGAAAGGGAGATAAAAGGCGGCTACATGGGCGACCTCCTCTCCTGGGTCATGGGACGCGCGAAAGCGGACCAGGCCTGGATAACCATCATGTCCAACCAGAACATCATCGCCGTGGCGACTCTCATTGATTTCGCCTGCATTATTTTGGCTGAGGATGTCAGGCTGGAGGAAAACCTGATTGAGACCGCCAAAACTAAAGGCGTGAACATTCTCACGACAAAACTGCCGGCTTTTGAAGTCGCCTGCGAGATCTGTCAAGAATTATAAAATGAACCGCTACTATTACGACCTGCACATCCACTCCTGTCTTTCTCCCTGCGCGGAGAACGACATGACGCCCTGCAACATCGCGGGGCTGGCGGCATTGAACGGTCTCAACATAGTGGCGCTGACGGATCACAACAGCGGCAAGAACTGCCCGGCCTTCTACAAGGCCGCCAAGAATTACGGCGTCATCCCGGTGGCGGGGATGGAACTGACGACCATGGAGGAAATACACCTGGTCTGCCTCTTCCCTACTCTGGAAGACGCCATGAATTTCAGCGAAGAGATAGACAAGCGCCGTGTCAAGATAAAGAACAGGAAAGACATCTTCGGCGACCAGCTGATCATGGACGAAGAGGACAACGTATTGGGCGAAGAGGAGGACCTCCTGCCCAACGCCACGACCGTCACCCTCGACGAAGCGCCGTCCCTGGTGGAAAAGTTTAGCGGTGTATGCTACCCCGCGCACATCGACCGCGAAGCCAACGGCATCATCGCGATTCTAGGCGAACTGCCGAAAACCCCGGAATTCTCCTCCATAGAGATCCACGACCGCGGGAACACGGCCGCCTATGTGAAAGACCATAACTTGGAAGGCAAGACCGTCGTCGTCTCTTCGGACGCGCACATGATCGAACAGCTGAGGGAAAAGGAAAATTATTTCGATCTGGAAGACGAACCGTACAGCGGAGATCTGGTGAGGAAGTCTTTGTTCAACCGTTTGAGAGGAGCCAAATGAAAGAACTTTCTTTGAACATCCTCGACATCGCCGAGAACTCCGTGAAGGCCAAGGCTCCCCTCACGCAGATCATCCTTACCGAGACGGAAGATATTTTAGTTATAGAGATCATTGACAACGGCTGCGGCATGACAGCAGAAGTTTTGGCCCGCGTGACCGATCCCTTCTACACGACCAGGACGACCAGGAAGGTCGGGCTTGGCATCCCCTTCTTCAAGATGGAGGCGGAGCAGACTGGCGGAACGTTTGAGATCGAATCCAAAGCGGAAAACGAATTTCCACTTGACCATGGCACGGCGATAAAAGCGACATTTCATAAAGACCACATAGATTTCATCCCCTTGGGCGACGTCGTCTCCACAATCACGACTTTGATCCAGGGGCACCCGGACTCCGACTTCCTCTTCAGGCACACGATGCCTGGTGGAGAAGTCTCCCTCGACACGAGGGAAATAAGGAGCGAACTGGGAGGCGGCGTCTCGCTGGCGGAATACGAAGTGATCAAATGGATAGAAGAATATTTAAAGGAACAATATCAAACTAATTAACTTCAACTCAAGGAATACTTATGAAATCTTTGGCTGAACTTCAAGCAATCAAAGACAAGATGAAAGACAAAGTCGTCCTTAGGGAAGGTTCCGCGCAGAAACGCGTGGTGGTCGGCATGGCCACCTGCGGCATCGCGGCCGGCGCCCGCCCCGTATTGAACGCCTTTGTCGAAGGCGTCAACAAGGAAGGCCTTTCCGGCGAAGTCGCCGTCACGCAGACCGGCTGCATCGGCATCTGCCAGTACGAGCCTGTCGTCGAGGTCTTCGAGGCCGGAAAAGAGAAAGTCACCTACGTCAAGATGACCGCTGAGAAAGCCCAGCGCGTCATTACTGATCACCTCAAAGGCGGCAAGGTCGTGACGGAATACACGATCGCCGCTTACGCCAAATAAGGAGGAGACTTTATGATTCGTGCACAAGTATTGATCTGCGGCGGCACCGGCTGTTCCTCTTCCGGAAGCGCCAAACTGATGGAGTCTTTCGAGGCCAACCTCAAGAAATATGAACTGGACCAGGAAGTCAAGATCGTGAAGACCGGCTGCTTCGGCCTTTGCGCCCTCGGCCCCGTGGTCATCGTTTACCCCGACGGCACCTTCTATTCCCGCGTCACGGAAGGCGACGTGGAAGAGATCGTCTCCGAGCATTTGTTGAAGGGCCGCATCGTCGAACGCCTTGAATACAAGGACGTCACCGATGATCTGAAGAACAAAGCCGACGTTTCCTTGAACGACACCAAGTTCTATCGTTCCCAGATGCGCATCGCGCTTAGGAACTGCGGCGTCATCAACCCCGAGGACATCAACGAGTACATCGCCATGGACGGCTACGCCGCCTTGGGCAAAGTGCTGACCGAGATGAAACCGGAAGACGTCATCCAGACGCTTCTCGACGCCGGTTTACGCGGCCGCGGCGGCGCCGGCTTCCCCACCGGCATGAAGTGGAAACTGGCCAGAACGCTCGTCAACGACGGCGGACCGAAATACGTCTGCTGCAACGCTGACGAAGGCGACCCGGGCGCATTCATGGATCGATCCGTTTTGGAAGGCGACCCGCACGCCGTCCTTGAAGCCATGGCCATCGCCGGCTACGCGATCGGCTCCAACCAGGGCTTCATCTACGTCCGAGCCGAATACCCCATCGCTGTCAAGCGTCTCCAGATCGCTATCGGTCAGGCCAAAGAGCTCGGCCTCCTTGGCAAGAACATCTTCAACACTGGCTTCGATTTCGACATCGACATCCGTCTCGGCGCCGGCGCTTTCGTCTGCGGCGAAGAAACGGCTTTGATGACCTCAATAGAAGGCAACCGCGGCGAACCGAGGCCCCGTCCCCCGTTCCCGGCGGCCAAAGGCCTCTTCATGCGCCCGACCATTCTTAACAACGTCGAAACTTACGCCAACATTCCCCAGATCATTCTGAAAGGCGCCCAGTGGTTCGCCTCCATCGGAACTGAGAAATCCAAAGGCACGAAGGTCTTCGCCCTGGGCGGCAAGATCAACAACACCGGCCTTGTGGAAGTTCCCATGGGCACGACTCTCCGCCAGATCGTGGAAGACATCGGCGGCGGCATTCCGAACGGCAAGAAGTTCAAAGCGGCCCAGACCGGCGGTCCTTCCGGCGGCTGCATCCCGGCCGAACACTTCGACGTTCAGATCGACTATGACAACCTGATGGCCATCGGCTCCATGATGGGTTCGGGCGGCCTCATCGTCATGGACGAGGACAACTGCATGGTCGACATCGCGAAATTCTTCCTGGAATTCACGGTGGACGAATCCTGCGGCAAATGCACGCCCTGCCGTATCGGCACGCGCCGCATGCTGGAGATGCTGACGAAGATCACGGAAGGCAAAGCCACTCTGGAAGATCTCGACAAACTGGAAGCTCTCTGCTACTACATCAAGGACAACTCGCTCTGCGGCCTCGGTCAGACGGCCCCCAACCCGGTTTTGTCCACCCTGCGCTACTTCCGCAAGGAATACGAAGCGCACGTCGTGGAGAAACGCTGCCCCGCCGGCGTCTGCAAAGCGCTCCTTAATTACGTCATAGACCCCCTGAAGTGCAAAGGCTGCACGCTCTGCGCCCGCAACTGCCCCGTCGGCGCCATAACTGGTACTGTCAGGAATCCCCATACTATCGACACCACGAAGTGCATCAAGTGCGGCGCTTGTATGGATAACTGCAAATTCGGCGCTATCAGCAAGAAATAAGGGAGAAATATTATGGAAAATGTAAATGTCAAAATAAACGGTAACGATTACAGTGTTCCCGCCGGCTCCACCATTCTGGAAGCCTGCCGCATCGCGGGGATCGAGATCCCGACTCTCTGCTACCTGAAAGGCATCAACGAGATCGGCGCCTGCAGAATGTGCGTGGTGGAAGTCAAGAAAGCCCGCACGCTGGTGGCCGCCTGCGTTTACCCTGTGAACGAAGGCATCGAGATCACCACCAACTCTCCGCGCGTTCTGGAAGCCAGGAAGAAAACCCTCTCCCTGATTCTTTCCAACCACGACCGCAAGTGCCTCTCCTGCGTCCGCAGCTCGAAGTGCGAACTGCAGACTCTGGCCCACGACATGGGCGTTGAGGACGAGGGCTACTACGACGGCGTCAGGAACGAATCCGAAGAGGATATCAGCGCGGCGCATATGATCCGCGACAACAACAAGTGCATCCTCTGCCGCCGCTGCACCGCCGTCTGCGATAAGATCCAGGCTGTGGGCGTCATCGGCGCC
>JAFYIM010000042.1 GCA_017538635.1 bacterium | reverse complement strand
GTTGGGCTACTGGCGCTGATTCTTTTATGCTGTGACGATTTTTGAAAGATCGGCGATTTTATTCTGTATGGTGTCGGAAACGCTTTTCAGTATGGCGAGCCTGTTGGAGGCCACCGCTTTGTCGTCGGCGTAAATTCTTACGTTGGTGAAGAAATCATCCAGGGGCTTGGCCATCTTGCTTGCAAGCAGTTTGACGGTCTTGCCGAACTCGCAGTTTTCCAGGAGAGCGTGCGCTTCAAGCCTCGCGCTTTCCCAGGCGTCCCACAGTTCTTTCTCCTCCTTTTCCGAGAAAAGCGCCGTGTCCACTTTGCAGGCAGCCGTGCCTTTCTTTTCGTCCTTCATTATGTTGACGCAGCGCGTCAGCATATTGCACAAGGTCAGGAACTCGGCGTCCCGCTTCATTTCCTGGAGCTCCAGGGCTTTTTTGCGGGCTACGTATATTCCCGGCCAGGGAGATCCGAAGATCGCCTGGATGATGTCGTAGCTTACGCCTTCCTCTTTCAAAACCGTCTCGAAGCGGCCCATGAAGAGGGAAGTGAACTGTTTTTCAAGCTTGTGCGCGTCGGAGTGCGGCTCGAACCAGCTGTTGGCGATAAGGGATAGTTCGTTTTCCTGGATGGCGGCGGAGATGCCCATTCTTTCCGTCATGATGGAAACGAAATTCTTCTTGAAGCTGTCGCTGTCGGCTTCTAGAAGCTCCACGGCGACTTTGGCAAGATCGCTCAGTTTGAAGCGCAGCTTGTGGGCGATGATGGTCTTCAGAAGGCCGAAGGTTTGGCGGCGCAGCATGTAGGGGTCGGCGGAGCCTGTGGGGGCCAAGCCTACCGTCACGCAGCCTATTATCGTGTCGATCTTGTCGGCGATGCAAAGGATCGCTCCAGGAAGCGTCTCGGGAAGGTCGTCTCCGGCGCTCCTGGGTTTATACATCTCCTCGATGGCCAGGGCGTGCGCGCGGCTCACCTTGTCGACGCGCTCGGCGTAGATGCGGCCCATGATGCCTTGCAGTTCCGGAAACTCGAAGACCATGGCGGTCGTAAGATCGGAACGGGACAGGAGCGCGGCTTCGCTGGCGATCTCCGCGGCTTCCTGGTTTCCGGTCATCTCCCCGAGAGCGGTGGCTATGCAGGCCACTCTTTCCGTTTTGGCGTAGTAGGTGCCGATGTCCTTTTGGAAGATCACGTTTTTCAGTTTCTCTCTTCTTTCCTTAAGCGTGACTTCTTTGTCTTCGTTGAAGAAGAAGCGAGCGTCGGACAGCCTGGCGGAGATAACGCGCTCGTAGCCCGTCTTGATCAGTGCTTCCTCTTTCAGGTCATTGTTGGTGACGGAAAGGAAAGAAGCCTCAAGCCTGCCCTCGGAGTCGTAGCAGGGGAAGCTCTTCTGGTGCTTTTTCAGAGTCGTTATGAGAACTTCCGGCGGCAGCTCGAGGTATTCGGGCGCGATGCTGCCTTTCACGCAGTTGGGGTATTCGGTAAGATTCGCGCAGATATCGATAAGCTCTTCGTCGAGGCGTTCCTCGATGCAGCCGAATTTTAGAAGCTGTTCTTTGATAATCGCTCTGCGTTCTTCAAAAGAGAGGATGACAAAGTACTCTTTGAGCAGTTTTGCGTATTCCGCAAAGTCGGCTTTTTCAAGCTCGAAGGGGCCGGGGGCGAGGAAGCGGTGCCCTTTTATTTCCCTCGAGGCCTTGAGACCGTCCAGGTCGCATTCGATGAGTTCGCCGCCGAAGAGGCAGCAAAGGGAGCGGATGGGGCGGGCGAAAGTCGTGGGCTTCACGTCCCAGCGCATGGATTTGGGGGAACGCAATCCCTTGATGAGTTCGGGTATCTTTTCTTTCAGAAGCCCGTTTGTTTTCTTTCCGCCCTCTTTCACGCGTGCGAAAAGATACTCTTTGCCGTTTTCCTCGACTCGTCCGATCTTATCCAGGGGAAGACCTACTTTCAGGGCGAAATTCTCAGCGGCTTTGGTCGGAGCCCCGTCCTTAAAAGAAACGGAAACGGGGGGACCTTTCACATCGCTTTCTTTTACGGCTTGCACTTCGGAAAGTTCAGCGCAGAAAAAAGCCAGCCTTCTGGGAGTCCAGGCGCATACGACTTCCTTGTGTTCCAGCATGGCGGAGGCGAAATAGTTTTCTAGATCCTCCTTCATCTGGCGGGCGTAATTGGGAAGGTAGGAAGCGGGGAGCTCTTCAGTCCCGATCTCTAAAAAGAATGGTAAGCTCATTTTTCCTCCTTGTCGATGCCTTTCACTACCCTGTAGCATTTGGCGCAGCTAAGGGCCATGCTTCTTATCATGCCGATGAAGGCCGTCCTCTGCGTCACGCTGATGGCGCCGCGGGCGTCCAGCACGTTGAACCAGTGCGAGCAGTTCATCAGCCATTCGTAGGCGGCGTAGGGGATCTTCGCTTCAAGCGTTTCCTTGCATTCCGTTTCCGCCTGTTTGAAGAACTGCCAGTGTCTTTCCACGGAGGCGTGTGAGAAACTGTAGTCGGAAAGCTCGTATTCGAACATCTTGCGCATGTCACGGTAAGTGACGCCTTCCGTCCATTCGATATCCATGACATGGTCTTTGCCCTGGACAAAAGCGGCGATCCTTTCCAAACCGTAAGTCAGTTCCAGCGTCACGGGCTTCATTTCAAAGCCGGCCATTTGCTGGAAATAAGTGAACTGCGAGATCTCGGTGCCGTCGCAAAGTATTTGCCAGCCGAGGCCGGTGGCGCCCAGAGTGGGGGATTCCCAGTCGTCCTCCTCGAAACGGAGATCGTGCACCCTGGGGTCGATGCCGATAGCTTCCAAACTTTTCAGATAGACTTCCTGCGCGTTGACAGGCGAAGGCTTTATGATCGCCTGGAACTGGTGGTGCTGGTAAAGCCTGTTGGGGTTGTCGCCGTAGCGGCCGTCCGTCGGACGGCGGGAGGGCTGAACGTAAGCGACCTTCCAGGGGTCGGGCCCCTGGACGCCGAAGAACGTGCAGGGATGGAAAGTGCCTGCGCCAACCTCATGATCGTAAGGTTGGACTATTACGCAGCCGTACTCGCTCCAATATTTCTGCAAACGGAAGATGATCTCCTGCAGAGTCGGAGCTTTTTCAAATTTAGTCATTTCTTTAGCCGTTTTGATTAACTTATAGATATTATCTATAAATTATAGCATAAACGGCCG
>JAFYIM010000384.1 GCA_017538635.1 bacterium | reverse complement strand
GGATCTTTTCCTCTCTCTGGGCGCCGGTCATGACACGCAAAGTGTGTCCTTTCCAAGTGTCTGGTTCCCAGTTGACGCCTTCAATAGACATAACGTCGCCGTTTGCCGAGGCGACTGTGCCGAAAGCAGGAGCCCAGCCTGAAATGTGCACGCCTTCTTCTTCCGCGTCAAGCCTGATGCCTGCCGTGGTGAAATATTTGCCGGCCGCTTTGATAGTCTTTGAATCTGATTTGGAACCGCCGCCGACGTTCTCCCAGTCGTCGCCCGTCTTGATCTTCTGCACTTCCGAAATATTCGCCATACCGGCGTTCTTAATGTGCGTCTGGTTGTTCTTGGTCTGCGTTCTCATCCTGCGGCTCTCAGCTTCCCTTATGTTGCCGCCGAAAGTAGGCCTCGAATACTTCTTCCAGGTGTAGTGGGCCGGGTCGTCCTTTTCAGTCGAATAGCCGAATTCCTCTTCCTCAACGGAACCGTATTCCGTCGTTCTGGCCGCGACCTGGCCGTACTCGTTCTTCAAGGTGAAAGAGACGAAGCCGCCCTGACGCGGCAATCCTCTCACTCGGATCTTGTCGCCGACTTTCAGACCGCTGCCGGCAGGGTCGCTGCCGTTAAGATCGAGCCTGTTGCTGTTGTTGCCGTAAACGTACTTGATCATGCCGTTGGGTATATCAGCCTTGGCGGTCGGCTGGCGGTCGGATACGAACTCGATGAGCTCTCCCTCCAGCTGGTCGTGGCGCCAGTTGGCGCCGGAAACGGTGATGTAATCGCCCTTGACCTTCGTCACGTCGTAAAGGATGCCCCAATCCTCGTCGGGCAGCTCGTAGACCGGGATGACAGTCTTCTGGCTGCGTCCATAGTTGCCGTTGCCGCCGCAGTATTCAATGTCGAAGATCTCGCGGTTGTTGGTAAGGTAGAAGTAGCCGTTCGGTTCTATTATGGGGTTGGGATCTTCGTAGAAGCCGCTGCGGGCTTTGCTGTAATGGTCCGCTTTGTCAATGGTGGCCAGAAGTTCGGCCTGAATGCCGGTGTTGACGACCACCTGCCAGTTGCGCAGACTTATGGGATAGGAGGAGATGTTTACAAGCTCAACGATGTCGGGCCTGATAAAATACATGGCGTCGCTGTAGTTGAGGTTCTTTCCTCTCCTGCCGGAACTTGAGTGGCGGCATTTCTTGGAGGAAGTCACCACAACTTCAATGTACCCTTCTTTGTTGGGCTTCTGGGCTTTGCCTTCTTTGTAGGGATATTTGAGAAGGTAGTGATTCTTCTTGTCCTTCTCTTCCTGCTGCACGCTGTAGCGGGCGGGAATGCCGTCCAGGTCCATCTCCCTGACGTTGGATTTTCCGTAGCCGATGGAAGGAATGAACGCCTGGCTGGCATTGTAAACGCGGTAGTAGTATTTTTCCTGCTTGCGGTGCAGAGGACGGAAATAGAATATCTCCGTCTGCATAGGATCATCGCACCACATGGCGCCGTCGTGAGTCCAGCCGCTGTAAAGTTTTACAGTCGCGTTGACCAGGTTGGAAGAAACTTCCTCCATGAACTTGTTGCCCTCTGTGTAACCCTTGATGGTAAGTTCACGTCCTTTGCCGCCCTGGCTTTTGGAAATATAAAAACCTTTGGAATCGCTTTTGGCGTTGTAGACTATGCAGGTAGCGCCTTTCCATTGATCTTCATACCAGCCTTTCACCTCGCAATTGATGAATTCGTCAAAGCGCGGAGCCTGGCGGCGCGGTTTTTCCAGCTTCAATTCCCAGTCGCCGCCCCTTTTTTTGACGTTGCTGAAACGCCAGCGGAAAGTGTTGTTGAGGTCCTTGTAACGGTGCCCGTAGAACTGGTTGGCGGAAAGCACATGCTCAGGCACGGAAGCGCCGCTTCCCGATTGGGAGGGGAACCCCCAGCCGCACCAGTCCGTCTCACGGATCCAGCTGCCGTCGTGCGCCATGATCTCGTTGAAGCAGACGGACTCCACGCCGTAGGTGCTGTCAACGGTCGTAAGCGTGTGGTTCTCGTCGGTGTAGTCGAGAAGGTTGACGAGCAGGCTTCTCATTCTTGAGGAGGAAGGCTCGAAAGGAGATTCGTTGTTGGCGTTCCTCAAGGCGCGGCGGAGCTGCTTAAGT